>JAKJAB010000125.1 GCA_022707725.1 Chloroflexota bacterium
TTCCTGTTCCACGGCACCGCTCGCGAGAACATCCTCTTCGGACGTCCGGACGCCACCGAGGAAGAGGTCATCGCCGCCGCCCAGATTGCCAACGCCCATGAGTTCCTCATCCGCCTGCCCGACGGCTACGACACAATGATCGGCGAACGCGGCGTGAAACTTTCCGGCGGACAGAAGCAGCGACTCGCTATCGCCCGCGCCGTGCTCAAGGACGCGCCCATCCTCATCCTGGACGAAGCCACCTCCTCGGTGGATACCGAAACGGAGATGCTGATCCAGCAAGCGTTGGAGCGCCTGATGGTGGGGCGCACGACCATCATCATCGCCCACCGCCTTTCTACCATCCGCAGCGCCGACATGATCGTGGTGCTGGAAGACGCCATCATCAAAGAAAAGGGCACGCACGAGCAACTGATGGCGCAGGACGGCCTATACAAATACCTCAACGAGGTTCAAGGGTTGCTAAGCAATCACCAAATCGAGCCGCAGTGGGAGATTGTGCGCGAGCGACGCCGAAGTCTGGCGATGAGTGCGGTCAATTAGTTTGTGATTTCGCCTAAAAGTGGTATCCTTGAACGGTTAGAAGCTGCCGCACAAGGCAATCCCAATAGATTCGCTGGCGCGGGATGACCACGATCCCGCACCTGTTAGCGGGCAGGTCATAAGCCCGCCCGCAGCGATAAAACAATGAAGGAGTAACAGGTCTATGAATCGACGCAGTTGGTCATCGTTATTTTTGCTCTTGATCATGGTCGGCCTGGTCAGCCTGCCGCTTGGCTGCTCGTCTGGCTCGTCCGGCTTTTCCTCTTCCGCACAGGGCGGGTCCACACCGACGCCTATCCCCACCTCGATCGTGCCGACCAATCCCACTTATCAGGTACAGCGCGGCGACGTCGTCCGGCTGCTGCAATTTACGGGCCGGGCGGCTCCGGTACGCGAAGAAGAGCTTTTCTTCCGCGCCAACGGCTACGTCGAAACCGTCTATGCGCGCCGCAACGATAGCGTCAAAGAGGGCGATCTGCTGGCCGAGTTGGAAGTCACCGACCTGAAGAACCAGATCACCCAGATCGAGGCCGAATTGGTTGCCGTGCAGATGAACAACGAGCGCCAGGTCGCCGAAGCGATGGCCAACGTGCGCGCCAGAGAACTGGCGCTGGCGAAACTCCAGGCCAGTGTCTCGAATACGCAGATTCTCAGCGCGCGTATCAACCTGGAACGCGCGCAGGAAGCGCTGGCCGATGCGCAAGTCGAGTACCAGGAATCCCTGGACCGCGAATGGGAAAGAGAAGAAGAACGCGAATGGTACGCCGAGGGTGTCCGCAACGCGCAATGGAACCTCGACCTGGCGCGAGCGCAATATAACGACGCGCTGCGCGCCAACGAGTGTCTGAGCTACGATATCGAGTTGGCCCAGCAAGACCTCGACCTGGCGCAGATGCGCCAGGCAGAAATCCAGACCGGCGTGGACATCACGCGCACGCTCCTGAGCCTGCAACGCCTGCGCGATCAACTAGCCGACGCGCGCCTCGTCGCTCCCTTCGATGGCGTTATCCTTTCCACCAGCGTTATTGCCGGGTCGCAGGTGCAGGGCTACAAGACGGTGATGAGTATTGCCGATCCCACCGAGCTAGAGATCATGGCGGATTTGGCGACTACCGAGATGAGCGAACTCACCGAGGGCGCCGTGTTGCTGGCCGAAGTTGTCAACCGCCCCGGCGAGCAAATTCCCGGCTTCATCCGCCGTTTGCCCTATCCTTATGGCGGCGGCGGCAAAATCGAAGGCGTACAAGATGATGACCCTTCCACGCGCATCACGCTGGAAAAGTCCATCGACGAGTTAGGCATGAGAGTCGGCGACCGGGTGCGCATCACCGTCGAGTTGGAGCGCGCCGTCGACGCGTTGTGGTTGCCGCCGCAGGCCGTCCGCACCTTCGAGGGACGCAACTTCGTGGTCATCCAGGAGGAGAGCGGGCAGCGCCGGCTCAACGTCACCATCGGTATTCGTTCCAGTGAGCGGCTTGAAATCCTTGATGGACTGAGCGAGGGACAAATCGTCATTGCGCCGTAAGGCACAAAGCACCTATGCACACACTGCAATACTTGCGGGCGATCGTCGCCAGCGGATGGTCGGCCATCCGCGTCGTCACCAAGCGCATCATCGCGCAACCGGGGGTGATCCTGGCTACCACGCTGGGATTGGTCATCGCCCTGGCGCTGATGATGAGCATCCCTTTGTACACTGACGCCGTTTACCATCGCATCTTTCTGAAAAACATCGCCAGTGCCGAAGGCAACATTGAGTTGACGAACGATGGCGCTGTCCCGCCGCTGACCTACCTCTTCCGCTACGATGGCAGCCTTCACGGCCCCATCGAGTGGGAAGGGGTACAGGACGTCCACGCCTACATCACGCAGCGGGCCGCGGCGGACCTGGGGCTGCATCCGCAATTTGCAGTCAGTTACTTCAATACCAACACCTTCGGTATTTTCGCCGGTACGGACTCCCAGTTCGGAGAAACGCGTCTACCGCTGATTTGGGTTGGGTTTGCCACCATCAGCGGCATCGAAAACCACATCACGTTGGTCGAAGGGCGTTTCCCGAGCGTCGCTTCAACGGTGCCGGAAGAGCCGGTCGAGGTGCTGATCTCCCATGAATTGGCGAGTAGGCTGGGCTTCCAAGCCGGCGAAACCTACGTCGCCTACACCCAGGTGCGCGAACAGGAAGGGACGATCCGCGACGTACAGATTCCCATCCGCATCGCCGGCACCTGGGAACCGACAGACCCGCAGGAAGCGTTCTGGTTCTTCAAACCAACGCGCTTCGCGGAACGCCTCATCGTGCCGGAGGGCACATTCAGCGAGCGCCTCAGCGGCCAGTTGAAGGGCGAAGTGTACACCGCAGTGTGGTATATGATGATGGACCCAGTCAACATCCGCCACGACACGGCCTTGCCATTGCTCCGCAACGGCCTGGTGGTCCAGCAGCAGATTTCGGGACTGCTGTTCAACATCAGACTCGCCAGATCGCCTATGGAAGCTCTCATCAATTACCAATACACGTCCAATGTGTTGACCATCCTCCTGTACGCCTTCAGCATCCCCATCATGGGGTTGTTGTTCGCCTTTATCACACTGACTGCGGGGATGGCGGTCGAGCGGCGGCGCAACGAAGTCGCCGTGCTGCGCAGCCGGGGCGCGCGCGCCATACAGATGATCATGATCGCGGCGATGGAAGGGCTACTCCTGGGGCTGCTGGCGCTGGCGCTGAGCGCCCCGGTGGGGATGTTCGTCGCCAGCCTCATCGGACAAACGCGCAGTTTTCTTGACTTCAGCGCACAAATGGATGCCCTGCGGGTCAATATGACCTCTGCGGCATGGCGCTTTGGCCTCATCGGCGTGGCGCTGGTCGTCGTTGCGCAGGTATTGCCCACGTTCGGTGCGTCGCGGTACACCATCGTCTCCTACAAACGCGAGGTAGCGCGTATGTTGCGCCGGCCCTGGTGGCAGCGGATGTGGCTCGATGTCCTACTGCTGATCCCGGCAGGATATGGCGCGTATCTGCTGCGCCAGCAAGGCAGTCTAGTCGTGATGGGAGACGTGCTAGAGGCCACACCTTACAGCGACCCGCTACTCTTCCTGGTGCCGGCGTTGGGCATTTTCGCTTTGACCCTCTTCTTCCTGCGGCTGATGCCCGTGATCATGACCATCATCGCCTGGATTGCAGGACGCACCCGGGCAGTGGGACTGCTGATGGCAGCCCGGCACCTGGCGCGCACGCCGGGATTCTACAGCACGCCACTCATTCTGCTGGTGCTGACGTTGAGCCTGTCCGCGTTTACCGCGTCGCTGGCCTACACCCTTGACGCACATCTCAACGATCAAATGCACTACCGGATCGGCGCGGACATGCAATTTCTGGATTTGGGCGAAAGCAACCCGGACACCGGCGTCGCACTCGCATTCGAGGAAACGGCCACAAGCAACACAACCACCGACAGCGAAGGCCCGCGCTGGTTCTTTATGCCACTCGCGGACTACCTGAGTGCGCCGGGCATCGAGCAAGTGACCCGTGTGGGACGTTTCCCGGCTTACGCGCGGATGACCACCGGTAACCAGGTCGGTGTCTTCATGGGCATCGACCGTGCGACGTTCACCCCAATCGCCTTCTGGCGTCCAGATTTCGCCGCCAGCAGCCTGGGCGAGTTGACAAACGTGCTGGCAACGACCCACAACGGTGTGCTCGTCCCCCGCAGTTTCATGGAGGAACAAGCCTTACGCATGGGCGACACCATCCGGGTCATCGTCTCCACCTACGGGCAAGACAACGACGTGATTTTGCAGGTCGTCGGGCATTTCGAGCTGTTCCCGACGTGGTATCCCTCCGAAGGGCCACTCTTTGTGGGCAATCTGGACTATTTGTTCGAAAACGCGGGCGGGCAATTCCCCTACAGTGTGTGGCTGAAAACCGCGCCGGATGCCGATTACGCGGCACTCGGTAACCAGGGCTTGAGCGGGCGACCCTTGGACTGGCAAGCACCCACCGTCGAAATCCTTGCCGAGCAGCGGTTGCCCGATCGACAAGGACTGTTCGGCCTGCTCTCGGTGGGATTCACCGCTGCGGCGGTGCTTACCGTGCTGGGATTCTTGCTCTATGCGCTCGTCTCATTCCGCCGCCGCTTCATCGAATTTGGCGTCCTGCGCGCTGTGGGGCTGTCCGGCGCACAAATGACGGCTTTCCTGGCATGGGAATTGGCATTTTTGATTCTGACGGGTGGTGCGCTCGGCACAGGATTGGGAGCTTTGGTCAGCAAGTTCTTCATCCCCTTCCTGCAAATCAGCGTCGATGAAGCCTCGCGTATCCCACCCTACAGCGTGGACATTGCCTGGTCGGCCATCTTCCGCGTTTACGCCCTGTTCGGACTGCTCTTTGTGGTCGCGTTGATCATTTTGGTGGTGATGTTGCGGCGTATGAAGATCTTCCAGGCCATCAAGTTAGGAGAAACAGCATAATGGCACAAGAAGCATTTGTTATTTGTGATAATTTGGTGAAAATTTACAAGATCGCAGAGTTGGAGGTGGTCGCGTTGCAAGGTCTCGACCTGGTCGTCGGCCCCGGCGAACTCCTCGGCATCGTCGGCGCGAGCGGCAGCGGCAAGTCCACACTGATGAACGTGCTCGGCGGGCTGGACCGGCCTTCCGCCGGGCGCGCCTGGGTGGATGGGCTGGATTTGCTCAAGCTCTCCAACGCGGAACTCAACAATTATCGCCGCACGCGCGTGGGCTTCGTCTGGCAGCAGGGTGCGCGCAACCTGATCCCCTACCTCAACGCGCTGGAGAACATCAAACTGCCGATGACGCTGGCGGGGCAAGCCGGGCGTATCGCGCAAAAACGCGCCGAGGAGCTGCTGGAGATGGTGGAACTGTCGGATCGCAAGAAACACCGGCTGTCGGAGCTGTCCGGCGGCGAGCAGCAACGCATCGCCATCGCTGTGGCGCTGGCAAACCGGCCGCGCATGCTCCTGGCCGACGAGCCGACCGGTGAATTGGACTCCGCCACCGCGCTGACCATCTACCAGATGTTCCAGAAGCTCAACCACGAACTGGGGCTGACCACGCTCATTGTCAGCCACGATCCCACGATTGCGCGGCACGTGAATCGCGTCGTCGCCATCCGTGACGGCAAGCTGGCGACAGAGACCGTTCGCGCCAGAGGCGGCAGGCCAGCCTTCGAAGCGGTTCATGAGGGCGCTGAGGAAATCTTCGAGGAACTGACCGTGCTGGACTCTGCCGGACGGCTGCAAATCCCCAAAGAATTCCTGGAACATTTCGGCATTCGGGGGCGGGCGCGCATCGAGTTGACGGAGGAAGGCATTCTCATCCTGCCCACCACCAACATCGACCACGTGCAGGACGCCGAAGCCCTGGCCTCGGAACTGGTCGAGGCGAAGAAAGCGCGCGGCTTGCGTGGCTTGCTGAATCGCTGGGTGCGCGGTGAACACAAGAAAGAGGTGAAAGACTAATGGCGAAGGAAAAACAGTTCAATCACGCTATCCCGAAAACGGAATCAGAGGCCACCGGAAATCTAAAATCCAAAATCCAAAATCCGAATTATGCCTACGCCATCCACACGGATAACCTGTGGCGGGTTTACAAAGTGGGCGCGATTGAGGTGCCGGCCTTGCGCGGGCTATCCCTGCAAATCGAACCGGGGCGCTACATCGCGCTCAAGGGACGCTCCGGCAGCGGCAAAACGACGCTGCTCAACTGCCTGAGCGGGCTGGATCGCCCCACATCAGGATCGGTGGAGGTGCTCGGCAACGATCTGACGAAGCTGAACGATCAACAACTCACCCGCTGGCGGCGCGAAGAATTGGGCTTCGTCTTCCAGTCCTTCGGCTTGCTGCCGACCCTTTCTGCTTATGAGAACATCGAACTGATGCTGCGCATCAAGGGCGTCGGCGGGCGCAAACGGCACGCCCGCACCACCTACTGCCTCGACCTCGTCGGTCTCACCAAATGGAGCGATCACCGCCCCTACGAGCTATCCGGCGGACAGCAACAGCGCGTCGCCATCGCCCGCGCGCTGGCAAACAGCCCCAAGCTCATCCTGGCCGACGAGCCGACCGGTGAACTGGACAGCGAGACAGCGCGCGAAATCCTGGGGCTGTTCGGGCGCATCGTGGAAGAGGAAAAGGTCACCGTGCTCATGGCCTCACACGATAGTCTGGTCGATGAGTACGTCGATACGATCCTGCAATTGCGCGATGGACAACTCGTGGAATGATGCCCGGTAGACAGTAGACGGCAGACGGTAGACAGGGGAAAAAGCCCCCGTCTACCGTCTACTGTTTTATAACGCGCGCATCAGGATGCCACGCAGTTCAGCCGTGGTCAGTTCGATCGGGTTACCCTTCATACTGCTGGACGCCATCGCCTTCTCGATCACATCCGCGAAGACTCCGGCGGTGACGCCATACGTCGCCAGACCGGGCGCGCCAAGCGCCTTGCACAAGTCTTGCACCCAGGCCACACCATCCGCCGCTTCGACGTCCCACTCGCCAGTGAGGATCACCGCGACGTCGTCGTAGCGTTCCAGGGCGAGGCTGTCCGGATCGCGCGCTTGCAATGCCTTCACGTTGGCGTCCATCACGAACGGCAGCAACCGCCCGCACAGCGCCCCGTGCGGCGCGTCGAACATGCCGCCCAGCACCCCCGCCAGCCCGTGGACGGCGCCGAGTTTGGCGTTTGCCAGCGCCAGCCCGCCAAAGAGGCTGACGAGCGCCATATCCTCGCGCGCCTCGGCATCCTTGCCGTTTCGATAAGCCTGGCGCAGCGAATGGGCCACGCGCATCAATCCCTCGCGGCACAGCGTATCGGTGAGCGGGTTCGCCATCAGCGAGACGTAAGGTTCCAACACCTGGGCGAAGGCATCCAGGCCGGTGCTGGCAGTGAGCGCCGGCGGCATCGAATAGGTCAACGCCGGATCGACCAGCGCCACGCGCGGCAACATCGACGGGCTGCGCAAACTCACCTTCTGCTTGTGTTCTGGTGACGCCAGCACCGCGTTGGCGGTCACTTCCGCGCCGGTCCCCGCCGTCGTGGGGATGGCGATGTAGGGTGCGGATAGCTGCGTGATGGGCTGCCCGCGCCCAATGACTTCCAGATAATCGAGCGGATCGCCGCCGTTGGTGAGCAGCGCGGCGATGGCCTTGCCCGCGTCGATCACACTGCCGCCGCCCATACCGATCACCAGATCGCAGTTTGCCGCGCGCGCCTGCGCGGTTCCCTCGCGCACCAGGTCGGTCGTCGGCTCGCCGGCGACGGCGAACGTCACGGCCTCTACACCGGCGACTTTCAGGCCATCCAGCAGCGGCGCTGCGCGCTCCACGCTACGCCCAGTAATGACAAACGCACGGCGGCCCAATCCTGCCGCCAAAGCGCCGGCTTCCTTCGAGACGCCGACGCCAAATACGATTCGGGATGCCGTCGCAAATTCAAAGCGCATCGCTACCACCCCTCATCGCCAGGGGATACATTCGCGTACTTGATGCTGCTGCGCGGTTCCGCCATCATCTCGGCGACGGCGTCGCGCCATTTCTGGTAGTGCGCGGTCTCCTTGTGTGCGGCTGGCGCTGTGTCCGAGCGATAGACTTCTACGAGCACGAAACGTGCGGGATCATCGCGTTGCTGGATGACGTCGAAGCGGGCGATACCCGGCTCCTGGATGCTGTGCTGTGCGTTCTCGACCGTGGCAGCTTTGAACGCTTCCACATATTCCGGTTTGACGTGAACGAAAACGTGAACGATCAACATACGATACCTCCTTAAAAATAGCAAATGGCGAATGGCAAATGGCAAATCCGTTGGAATCCGTTCGATCCGTTGACAGATTTTCGCCTACCGATGGAAGGCCATCACACTAATAGTCCGCGCGGCGGATCGTGATCTGGAAGCCGTCCTCGATGGGGTGGTCGGCGACGAGGATCAAATAGCCGCCGCCGCCCGCGCCGGAGAGTTTCCAGCCGAGCGCCGCGTCCCGGTAACGGTCGATCAACTTCGCCACCAGCGGTGTCATCATATTGGGGAACATCGCCACCTGCGCTTCGAGCGACGCGCGGAAATACTGTCCGAAAGCGCGGATGTCGTGGGCCAGGATCGCGTCCCAGCAGCGGTCGGTGGCCTCGGAGAGCGCCTGCGCGCCCTCACGGGTGATGTTCGTATCGCTCAACACGCTGAACCCATACTCGCGCGGGCCAAGCGGGACAAGATAGAGCGCGTTCTCGATAAAGCGCAAGGTCGCTTCGTCCTGTACACTCTCGATCCGCGCCGGCCAGTATTCGCCTTCGTAACATGCTTTGTTCAAGCCAGGAAAAACGATGCCGATGGCATCCTGCGAGCCGGAGATCTCCTTCGTGCCGGGAGGATTGTCCCATGCGAAAAGGATTTTCGCCAGGCGCTTGGGATCCCCCACGGGCAACCGCGCGCCCCAGAGCTCGATCGCCGAGCGGCGGGTGCTGCTGGCCATGC
>JAKJAB010000126.1 GCA_022707725.1 Chloroflexota bacterium
TTCGCCCTGCTCGGCGGCGTGGCGACGGCGGAACAGGCGCGCGCCATCGTCACGGCGGCGGATCGCGACCTCTACACGGAAGCGATGGGCGGCTACCGGCTCAACACGGACTTCGGGGACGTGCTGCTCAACCTGGGACGCTGCTTCGGCTACGCCTACGGCCACAAGGAAAACGGCGCGATGTTCAGCCACATGGCCGTGATGTACGCCAACGCGCTCTACCGGCGCGGCCTGGTCCACGCGGGCTACAAAGCTGTGACTTCGCCGTCAGCCGGATGTACCCCGGCATCCCCGAGTACGTCAATCCACGCGGGCGGGGAATGTACCCGTACCTGACCGGCTCCGCGAGTTGGTACCTGCTCACGATGGTCAACGAGGTTTTCGGCGTCGAAGGCTGTTTAGGCGACCTGCTCTTAGACCCGAAGTTGGTGCGCGAGCAGTTCGACGCCCAAGGGGACGCGGCAATCCTCACCCTGTTCGCCGGCCGGCAACTGCGCATCGTCTACCACAACCCGGCGCGATTGGACTACGGCGATTATGGCATCGAAGCCGTCACCTTGAACGGTGAACCTGTCGCGCTCGAACGCCGTGACGGGACCGCGCGGTTGCCGCGCGCGGCGCTCCTGGCGTTGGCGGAGGGGCAAACGCACACCGTAGACGCGCATCTGGTCGCGCGTTGATTTTAACAAAAACTCAGTAGATCGAAATTTAGGCTTGTAGTAACGGCTTCAGCCGTCCAAGAGACCGCTAAAGCGGTTACTACGAACCCAATTTGTGATCTACTGAGACTTTTGTAGTCTGGCTCCGGCTTACAGCGCGCGTTGTAACGCCGCCGCTGCCGCATCGTTGACCGAACGATACGTTGGGATATCCTGCGCCGCCATCGCCTCGGCCTTTGCGCCCATCGCCGGAGTGACGCCGTAGGGCTGCCAGCGAATATCCACGCCGGCGGCCTGCAATAGTTCCACCGCGCCGCGCGCGCCGCGCATCCCGCTGACCGTGTCTTCGAAGACGTGCACCGTGGTCGCGCCCAGGTCTGCCAACGGCCCGCGCAGTTCGCCCGTGGTGTGGAAATGCCACGCAGCTTCCAGCGCCGCCGTTTCTGGCCCCACCGCCGCGCCAATCGCCGCCAACGCCTGCGCCGGTGAGGGTTTCACCAGTTGCGCCGCCAGCCCCCCATACCGCGCTGCCAGCCACTGCAATCGTCCCAGGCCAATGAGCGGCCACCCTTCCAACCCTACCAACGTCTGCGCGAGTTCCGCTTCCGGGGAATAACCGTTCGCCGGTGCGTCGATTCCTCTCGGGGGGAGGCTGGGACGGGCGGTGTAAATCACCGGATAGATGCGCCCTGCGTCCGCTGCGTCACGCAAGCGCGCGGCGGTTTCCGGCGACAGATCCGCCACGTCATACTCCAGCAGGTAAGGCTGCGCCTCGAAGTGCGGCGCAGCGCCGTAAGTTTCCGCCACGCCCGCGCTGCCAATGACAAGGTGCTGAAAATACTGTGTGATCGGCGCGCGGTCGAAGTGATGTGTGTCGTCGAGTAAGGCAGCGAGAATCGCGCCGACAGCCTCGCGCTGCGCTTCGGGCAAAGACTGCGCCTCATCCCATAGCACCGCTCGCACCGCATGGCTGGTCTCCTTGAATTCAGGTCTGCGCGCTCCAACCCGCGCCACGAGCGCCAGATAATCAGGATGTGGCAATGCAAGCGGGCGCGCCGCCAGCGCATCCAGCACGTCATCCCAGCGTGACGGCAATACCAATGGCGGCTCGCGGCGTAGACGTTCGATGAGCAACGTCAGGATGTACGCCGGGGCGGAGTCCCACTCGGAGGTCAGGCCGTGCGCTTCTCCGGCGCGGACTTCGTCTTCGGTGGGGACGGGATCACCCACGCCCAGCCGCCGGGCGAAGTGCGCCACGGTGTCCTGCAACGCGCGCAAATAGCCGTGCGCCTCGACGAGCACGCCGTCCACGTCGAAAAGGAACAAGTGTTTCATCGCCGCCGCCTTGCCAGTTCGGCGCGCACGGCATCCAATGTCAGGCTGCGCGCGGCCAACGCAACCAGCAAGTGGTAAATCAAGTCGGCGGCTTCCGAAACCAGGCGCTCGTCGCTCTGGCCCTTGCCCGCCAACACCACTTCGATGGCCTCCTCGCCCACTTTTTTGAGCGCCTCGTCCAGATTCGTGAGCAAGGTCACCGTGTACGAACCCGGCGTGGGGTTCGCCTTGCGATCCAAAATTACAGCGAAAAGTTCGTCGAAAATGTCATTCATTTCAATCCCCTCATAGAAAATGATCGCAGGTGTCAAGAAACAGGGAAACAAGCTGTGACTTGACGTTACTGGCACTTTAGTTTCCGGTAAAATCATTGAGCCGCCACATATTGGGATTATGTCATGCTTGGACGCCATATGTGGGGGTTATCACTTTTTTTCCAATTTGACGCAACCGCTACATATAGCGGTTGCATGATCAGTCACCCCCATATATGGTATCGAGCCAAATTTACCGGAAACTAAAGCTTAATGAAGTTTTAAAATTAGTTCGGTAATGGGTATACCGGCTTTTGACCGGCTGAAGGCCGGTGTGTACGTGTGTACGCCGGCTTCAGCCGGTTTTCTCCGGCGCTTTCAATTACCGGATTATTTTCTTAACTTTCATAAAGACCTGTCGGGTTTAGTCTACGATAGAAACAACTCCGCTCCCCCGTGTGGCACGCCGGTCCCGCCGGGTCCACTTTGAGCAATAGCACATCCGCGTCGCAGTCCACCCGGATCTCCCGCACACGCTGCACGTTGCCCGACGTCGCCCCCTTGTGCCAGAGTTCTTGGCGGCTGCGGCTCCAAAAGTGCGCCTCGCCCGTCTCCTGCGTCAGCCGCAATGCCTCGGCGTTCATCCAGGCCACCATCAACACCTCGCCCGTCATCGCATCCTGCACCACCGCGGGGATCAGACCGCGCTCATCGAATATCAGCTCTGGCCTCATCGCTCCTCCTATAAAAATCTCAACGGATTCAACGGATCAAACGAAGATTTTTTCCGCTGAACCCGTTCAATCCGTTCAATCCGTTGAGGAAGATCAGCTTCGCACCACGATTCCCTGCGTCGCCAGATACGCCTTCAAATCCCGGATGTCCAGCACCTTGTCGTGGAACAGCGAAGCCGCGAGCGCCGCGTCGGCTTTGCCCGCGGTGAGAACTTCAGCGAAGTGCGCCGGCGTCCCCGCGCCGCCGCTGGCGATGACGGGAATGGGGACGGCTTCGGCGACGGCGCGCGTGAGCGCCACGTCGTACCCGGCGAGCGTGCCGTCGGCGTCCATGCTGGTGAGCAGGATTTCGCCTGCGCCCAGTTCCGCGCCGCGCGCGCACCACTCGACGGCGTCTAACCCCGTGGGAACCCGTCCGCCGTTGACGTAGACCTCCCAACCGCCCGCGTTGCGGCGCTTGGCGTCCACCGCCAACACGATACACCGGCTGCCGAACCGCTCCGCGCCCTGCGCGAGGATTTCTGGCGAGCGCACCGCCGCCGAATTGATGCTGACCTTGTCGGCCCCGGCGAGCAACAGCGCCCGCGCATCGTCAATCGTGCGCACACCGCCGCCAACCGTGAACGGGATACGCACTTCCAGGGCAACCTGGCGCACGAGCTGCACTATCGTCTCGCGCCCCTCGTGAGTAGCGGCGATGTCGAGGAATACCACCTCATCGGCCCCTTGCGCGCTGTAGACCCGCGCCTGTTCTACCGGGTCGCCGGCATCGCGCAGGTTGACAAAGTTCACGCCCTTGACAACGCGCCCCGCTTTCACGTCCAGACAGGGAATAATTCGTTTGGCTAACATCAACCCTCCATACAGAGACCGCCCGAGCGCGGTCGAGTTAAACTTTCAACGCCGCTTCCAGAGAGATCTGTCCCTCGTACAACGCGCGCCCGATAATAACGCCGCGCAGACGCGGTTCGCCGCGCAATCCAGCAGATTTCACGCGCTGCACGTCCTCAAGCGTGGCGACGCCGCCGGAAGCGATTACGTCCAAGCCGGTCGCCTGGGCCAGCGCCGCTGTCGCTTCCACGTTGACGCCGCTGCCCATTCCATCACGGGCAATGTCGGTGAAGATGAGCCAGCGCCCCCCCAGCGCCGCCCACTGTTGCGCCAATTCGAGCGCGGTCAGAGGGGCGGCTTCACGCCAGCCGCGCGTGCGGACGTAGCCATCCCGCGCGTCGATGCCGACCGCCAGCCGTTCCGGCCCGAAATCCGCCAACGCCCGTTCGACCATCGCCGGGTTCTCCACCGCCGCCGTCCCCAACACCACGCGCGCCACGCCCATATCCAGCACACGGCGCACCGTTTCCGAATCGCGCACGCCGCCGCCGAACTGCACCTGCACCCCCGCCGTGAGGATGCGCGCCAGCGCCGTGACGTTTTTACGCCCCCCCTCGCCGAACGCGCCGTCAAGGTTGACGACGTGCAGCCACGTCGCCCCGGCCGCCTGCCAGCGGCGCGTTACGGCCAAAGGCTGTGTGTCATAGGCCGTCTCGCGGTCGGGGTCGCCCTGCGCCAGCCGCACCACGCGCCCCCCGCGCAGATCAATGGCCGGATAGATTGTGAAATCGTTCATACTTCGCCCTCCCTCAGAAAAACAAACCGCTAATCTCGCAAACCTACACGAATCTTTTAACATTAGCGGCGATTCGCGTGATTCGCGGTTAGAATTTCCCTACAAAATTGCGAAAAATGTGCAAGCCGACGTGCTGGCTTTTCTCTTCCGTTGAATCCGTTGAGGTCATATCATTCCCTTCGTCGACGGGACGCGATCTGCCCGGCGGGGATCGCGTTGCGTGGCAGCATCGAGGGCGCGCGCAAGCGCCTTGAAGAGCGCCTCGGTTTTGTGATGATCGTCGCGCCCGTAGAGCACGCGGGCGTGGACGTTGGCGCGCGCAGTCACGGCGAAGGATTCGAAGAAATGCTCCCACAGCGTAGCCGGGATGCCGCCGACTTCGGGCGCGGTCCACGTCACATCCACCACCGCGTAGGGCCGTCCGGACAAATCCACGGCGACAAACGCCAGCGTTTCGTCCATCGGCGCGTAGGCGTGCGCTATGCGCGCGATGCCTTTACGGTCGCCGAGCGCCTGATCGAACACGCTCCCCAACACCAGCGCCACATCCTCGACGGTGTGGTGCGCGTCCACGTGCAAATCGCCCTCCGCGCGCACCGTCAAATCGAACAGCCCGTGCGCTGCGATCTGCGTCAGCATATGATCGAGAAATCCCAGGCCCGTGGCAATGTCGTATCCCCCGCCGCCGTCCAAATTCAGACTGATCTCGATTTTCGTTTCCTGCGTCTCACGTTTAATCGTACTTCCACGCATGTCACCTCCTCGAAATTTCTCAACGGATATAAACGGATTATTTTCCGTTGAATCCGTTGAGAAAAAGTTTGCTTCTCAGATACGTCGTAAAGCCTCAATCACCCGCTCGACTTGCTCGGGGCGGCCCACCGTGATGCGGATATGATCGCTCAATCCGGCGCTGCTGTAGTGGCGGACGAGGATGCCTTCTTTTTCAAGCGCCCGTTTGAGCGCAAGCGCGTCCCGTCCCACAACCTTACAAAGGATGAAATTCGCGTGCGACGGATAGGGCCGCAAGCACGAAATCGACGCGAGCAGGTCGAAAAGGCGCGCGCGTTCCGCGACAATCCGTTCGACCTTGTCGGCCAGCCAGTCCAGATCGTCCAGCGCTGCTATCGCCGCCGCTGACGCCGCAACAGAGACATTGTACGGCTGTTTGATCTTCCACAAGTGCGGCATCGACGCAAGCGGGAACGCGCCATAGCCCACACGCAATCCCGCCAGGGCGGCCAGCTTGCTGAACGTGCGCAACACAATGAGGTTGTCGAGTTCACAGACGCGCCGGATACGACTCCGCGCCATCCCCGGAACACCATCCACGCCCGCAAATTCGATGTATGCCTCATCCAACACAACGACAACCGGCAAGGATAGCAGGCGTTCCAAATCGGCGTCCGCGACCCAACCGCCGTCGGGGTTGTTGGGCGACGCGACGAAAAGCAGCTTGGGGCGATACTCGTAGACGGCGTCTTCAATCGCGTCCACATCCAGCGCGAAATCGGCCCGGCGTGGAACAGCGATCACGTTCGCTCCGTGCAGCGCCGCATCGAAGGAGTACATCCCGAACGTGGGGGGACAATCGAGGATCGCGTCGCCGGGCTGCAAGAACAGGCGCATAAGCAAATCAATCAACTCATCCGCACCCGCGCCCGCCAGCAGGTATTCGGCAGGGACGCCGGTGAACCCGGCCAGTCTGGCGCGCAACGCCTCGCTGCCGGGATCAGGATAAATGTTGATGTCGCGCAAATCTGCCAGCGCCTCCCGCACCTTTGGAGAAGGGCCGTAAGGGTTCTCGTTCGCATCCAACTTGATGATCGTCTCCGGCGCTCGTCCCAACCGGGCCGCCAGCACGTCGAATGGAAAAATCGGCGTGTAGGCTTCCATTGTGGCAATGTCGCTTCGGATTAAGTCTAGTGGGTTCATTGGCTTTCCTTTGTCAGCAGATTAAGCAGATTGAGCAGATTTTTGTTTCTGCAACCAGGCAGGTTTCCACAAATTGCGGCGAGCCTGATAGGCCGCATTGTTCTGAATGGCTAAGGGCGGAACATAGCGTGAGTGGTCCAAACTGCCTTTACCGAAATTGAGGAGCAATCCTATTTCACGCCCACTCGCAGCCAGGTACATAATGAGTTGCTGTTCGCAGTGTTTGGGCAAGCTCTCCAGAGCCTTCAATTCCAAGATGACAGCCTCATCGACTAAAACGTCCACACGAAATTCGCCCACTAACTGTCTATGGAACTCTACCGCAAACCCGACTTCTTTGACCGCTGTGATATCACGTTCCTTTAACGAGATAAGCAACGCTTCCTGATACACTTTTTCAGGAAACCCCGGTCCTAAATCCCGATGCACCTCCATTGCAGCGCCGACAATGGAATAGGTGAGTTTGTCATACAAACTGGTATCTATCATCATTCCTCCTTCATTGCTGACAGCCTGTCCCAATTTAGCAGATTATCCCCAAAAGCAAACAGAAATCTGCTAAATCTGCTAAATCTGCTGACGAACCTTAGCCGCCATACTGTGCGCCGTCAGTGATTCGACGTCGGCGATCAGCGCAGCGTCAGGAGCTAGCCGTTGGGCAGTATCCGCATCCAGCCCGATGATGTTGATGACCTTCACGAAATCCAGCACGTTCACCGGCCCCTTGAAACGCGCGGTGCCGCCCGTGGGCATGATGTGGCTTGGTCCGGCGACGTAATCGCCAAGCACCTCGAACGAGTGCTCGCCCACGAAGATGCCGCCGGCGTTACGGATTTTGTCCACCCACGCGGCAGGTTCGGCGATAGAGAGGCACAGGTGTTCCGGCGCAAATTGATCCGCCAAACGCACCGCCGTCGCCAGATCGGGCGTGAGGACAATGCCGCCCTGGCCTGCCAGCGATGCGCGGATGGTAGCCGCGCGACTGAGCAACGCCATCTGCCGCTCGACTTCCGCCTGCACGGCCTCGGCCAGGGCGCGTGACGGCGTAAGCAAGATCGCCGTGGCCAGCACGTCATGCTCGGCCTGGGCGAGCAGGTCGGCGGCGACCCAGGCCGGGTTGGCCGAATCGTCGGCGATGACGATGGTCTCCGTTGGCCCGTACAGTCCATCGAGGCCAACAATGCCGTAGACCTGGCGTTTTGCGAGCGTCGTGAACAGGCCGCCCGCGCCCGCCACTTTGTCCACGCGCGGCACGCTCTCCGTTCCGAAAGCGAACGCCGCCACCGCCAGCGCCCCGCCAAGCGCAAACACTCGATCCACGCCGGCAATGTGCGCCGCCGCCAACGTCACCGGCGAGATGTGGCCGGTCTGCCGGTCAGCGGGCGCGCAAACGATGACCTCGTCCACGCCCGCCACCCGCGCCGGAACTGCCGCCATCAGCAGCGACGAGGGCAGCGGGGCCGTTCCGCCCGGCACATAGACGCCTACCCGTTCCAGCGGTACAAGCCGTTGGCCGAGCACACCGCCCATCGCGTCCGTCGTCCAGTTGGGAATAGGTTGCCGGGCGTGGAAATCGCGGATGCGTTCTGCTGAAGTTTCCAATGCAGCGCGTAAGTCAGCATCAAGCGCCCGATACGCCGATTCCCACTTACTTGGCGGAACTTCCGGCGCGTCCAGCGTCACCCCATCGATACGCATTGTCCACTCGCGCAACGCCGCATCGCCGCGCGCGCGCACGTCTGCCAGCAGCCGCGCTACCGCCGCTTCCGGCGTCAGCGCCTCGCCGAACACCCGCTCGATGCCCTCCAGCACCACCTCCGGCACGTCCTCCACGGTTGACATCGCCCGCCGGCTCAAAATCGCACTCGCTTCGTCCGAGTTTTCATAAATGCGAATCATCGTATCCTCCAGACCCCTTCCAAAATCTAAAATCGGCAATCGACAATCTAAAATCCCTTCACCGCCGCCATCATCGCCTTATATCGCGCCGGTTCTTCCTCGAAGATGTAGGTAACCGGGGTTACAACGACGCCGCTGCCGCCGATGCTTCGCAGTTCGGCAATCGCCTGAATCAGCCGGTCACGCCGGACGACGACTTGTACGGCGTGCCAGTGGAGTGCGCCGCCCGCCGTTTCATCAGCAACGTCTTCGCGCACGACCACGGGTGAAACCGTCGGGCCTTGCAAGCCGCCGAGCACGTGTTGCGCGAAGAGCTGCCTAGCGATGGCCTGCGGTGACTCCCCGCGCATATTGGCGACAACGAGATAGTGCGCTTCGGCGCGCAGATGCGCTTCGGTGAACTCCAACAGCGTGCGGGCGACGGCGAGCACCTCGGGCCGGTCGCGCAGCGCGGCGCGGTTGGCAATGAGCGCCGCTTCTGAGCACATCACCACACCGTCCGTCAAGGGGCGCAGCCGGTTGTCGATCAGCGTTTGGCCGGAT
>JAKJAB010000127.1 GCA_022707725.1 Chloroflexota bacterium
TGGCGATGTTCGATCCGCAGTGACAGACGTAGACGCCGATGCGCAGTTCTTCGTTGTTGGCGTTATCTTCGGTCATAGGACTCCCTACCGTGGGCCGTGGACCTCTTCATGAACCAATTTGCGTCGCGCTTTCTGGGCGCGTTGGTCGGGCGTCGTCAGTTCGAGCGCGTCCTTCGGGCACCAAAGCACGCATTGCGGGCCGTCTTCCTGATCCTGGCACTGGTCGCAGATTTCGGCCATTTTGGTGGCCGGGTTGATGGAAATCGCGCCGAAGTCGCACGCCTCGATACACCAGGCGCAGCCGTCGCAGCGTTCCGCGTTCACGCTGATGAGGCCCGTCTCCGGGTCCTGCTTCAGCGCGTCGCGGGTGCAGGCAATGACGCACGGCGCGTCCTCGCAGGTGCGACAGGCCACCGCCGTAATCAGGATTTCGTCCACCCGCACGGTGCGGATACGGCTGCGATAGGTATTGTACTCGCCGGTCTTGGTATAGGAGCAGATATACTCACACAACTGGCAGCCGACGCACTTCGTCGCGTCACACGCAATATAGGCATATCTGGATGTTGAAGTTACCATGGTTCACTCCTGTAAAGAAACAAGATGCAAGAGGCAGGAGGCAGGAGGCAAGATTCTTGCTTCCTGTATCCTGCATCTTTACACGCCAATTTCCTCCGCCACGTCTTCCATCCCCAATTCGATCAGTTTGGCTTTGGGGATCAGGCCCTCTTTGGTCCAGCCTTTGGCCTCATAGTAGAGGTCTTTGAGGTATTCCAGCTCTTCTTCGGTGACAACGTGCCCCGCGGACGCGCCCTCTTTCATCGGCTCGTGATGCCAACGGTAGGGCAGATGATCGTCGGCACGGGACCAACCTTCGCGGATGTTGAACGCCTTCTTGATCGTGTGCGCGCGCACACCGATGAGGTCCACGGCGTCGTAATCGAAGTTCCAGCCGGTGGTGGCGTTGATGAGCGCCGCAATCGCCGGCCACGCGCCGGCGCGATCGGCCTTGCCGGTGAAACAGCGGCGGATGAACTTGCACAGCGGCAGCGAGTCGTAGACAGCGGCGTATTCTTCATTTTCCGCCGCCAGACGACCGCGCGTCTCATCGATGCTGAAACGATCCACTTCGCCCTGGATGTCGGGATCGTAGGCGGCAGACCGATTGTGACAGCCACCGCGCGTCCCGGTCGCCAATCCCACCGAGAAGGTCTTGAGGCCGCGCGCGTCGTAGCCGGGGTTTTCCAGGCCCTTGATGTGCATCGCCCACTTGTAGGATTCCGTTCCGCGATCCGCATCCACACGCCGGCTGGCGATGCGCGTGCCTTCGGCCAGCAAATCGCCGATGCCCTCGCGGTCGCGAATCATTTCGGCCAGGGCGACGGCAGCTTCGCCGTTGCCAAAATTCGGCTCGAAGCCGTCCGGGTATTTCTTGGACTTGAAGTCTTCTTTCGTGAGCACGCCGCGCTCGAAGGATTCCATCGCCCAAGAGATGGTCACGCCCTGGCTCATCGCGTCTTGCCCGCCCCGGTCGGCGACGTCGATCAGCTTGATGACGGCGTTCAAATCGCCGATACCCAGGTTCGGGCCATTCGCATAGAGACACTCGTACTCGATACCCGTCATCGCGCCCGCGTACAGTCCCGGCTTGGCCGCCGAGACCTGCTCGCAGGCGATTGGGCATTGCGCGCACGCGATCTTCTTCACTTTGAAGTGCTCTTCGAGATACTCGCCGCTCACTTGCTCGGCCATTTCGAAGGTGCCCTGCTGGTAGTTGCGCGTCGGCAGCAAACCCAGCTTGTTCATATTGAGGACGTTGGTCGCCGTACCGAGCATGCGGTATTTGACCGTGTACGGCCCCTGCGCCTGCTGCGTAATGTCGAACGACATCTTCATCAACGTATCGGGGTCGGCGACGACCACGCCTCTCGTGCCGCGCACAGAGACGGCCTTGAGCTTCTTCGATCCCCACACTGCGCCATGTCCCGTGCGTCCGGCCTGTCGCCCGTCGTTGGTGACGTTGGCAAAGCGGACCAGGTTTTCGCCAGCCGGGCCGATCGTGGCGGAGCGCACCTGGTCGTCCAGCAGCTCCTCGCGGATGGTCTCTTCGGTTTCGAAGGTGCCTTTGCCCAACAGCTTGCGCGCATCGCGGAACATCACCCGCCCATCGTCGATAAAGATATCCACCCATTCCGCGCTGGCTCCATGGATGACGATGCCGTCCCAGCCGGTACGCTTGAGCGCGACGGAAAACCAACTGCCGGAGAGGCTGTCGCCCATAAAGCCGGTCAACGGCGATTTGGAGGCCAGGCCGTACTTTCCGCCCACCGGCACCGGCGTCCCGGCGAAGATGCCGTTAGCGATACAGATGGGGTTATCCGGCGAGAGCGGATCGCAGCCTGGTTTGATGTTCTCCCACAACAGCCGCGCCGCCATCGACACACCGCCGATGTAGATTTTGTACCATGCTTCCGGTTTGGTTTCGACCCACGTTTTACGCGTCGTCAAATCGATGTGCAAAATCCTGCCGCTATAACCGTACATAAGCAACCTCCTGGAAATTGCGAGTTACGAATTACGAGTTACGAGTTAAAAATGAAAGACCTGAACCGAAACACAAATCATGCGGCATGATTCATGATGCATGATTTATTAGCCGCCAGCCAAGATCGACATAAGGACCAAACGATCACCGTCCTGTGGAGTATCGTCCATCTGCGCGGGCTGGATCATACGCCGCCCATTGAGGTTGAGCAGATTAGATGGCTGGAAAGTCTCACCATCTGGCTGAATGACCTCGCCGACTAACTGAGGATACTTACGGGCCAACAAACGTATAATCTGACGGAAGGTCGTACCCTCCTCGAGGGTGAATGTCGCTTGCTTGGTTCCACTAACCACTCTGGCGACACCCATAAACTCTACCAGAACTTGCATCACTCCTCCCACACTATGAAGGTCAACTGCGTCGTTGCCCCGAAAAAGGCCAATGGGATGACGACGCGCAAGCTGCTCTGAGAAACAGTGTTACACCTGTTTTAGACAAAGTCAAGGTGTATTTCGCGCACAACACCAGTGACAAGCGTAAATAGGTTAGGGTAAGCAAACCTGTTTTTGGTACGATTCTATTGTCGTCACTTTGAAATAGCTGTCAAGCGTCGGGATAAGAAAGCTATCGTGCTCACTTTGCGGGAGAGTGTCGGATGCCCGTCTCTCGGTTATGCAACGCACTCCAATCTGCGGCTTGGTGTTATAATGAAACCATATTGTGGAGGAAATGTGCATATGATAGCGCAGATTGTGGGATACCTGTATACCGCTGTTTTGATCGGACTGGCATTGCATGCCGTTCATATCGTGATCCTGGTCACGCTCTATCTGTGGCACCGCCGCGCCCGATCACCGGAGACGTTATCCATTCCCGTAGCCGATCTGCCAATGGTGACGGTGCAGATTCCCCTGCGCAATGAACGCTACGTCGTGCAGCGGATTCTCGCGTCAGTCGCAGCTTTCGACTGGCCACGTGAACGGCTGGAGATTCAGGTGCTCGACGATTCTGACGATGACACAACGGCGCTGGCACGGGCTGAGGTCGAGCAGCTTCAGGCGCAGGGGTACACCATCGCTCTTTTACACCGGCAACACCACAATGGTCACAAAGCGGGCGCGCTCGCGGCGGGATTGCAGAAAGCGCGTGGTGAGTACATCGCCATTTTCGACGCAGATTTTGCGCCAATGCCGGACTTTCTGCGGCGGACTGTGCCCCATCTCGTGCAGAATTCCGCGTTGGGGCTGGTACAGGGCCGCTGGGGACACCTGAATGCGGAATACTCGCTGGTCACACGCGCGCAGGCGCTGGCGCTGGACGCGCATTTCACTGTGGAACATATCGCACGCAACCGCGCCGGTCTGCTGATGAATTTCAACGGCACAGGGGGTGTGTGGCGGCGACGCGCTATCGAAGAAGCCGGCGGCTGGCAATACGACACCATTGCTGAAGATCTCGACCTGAGCTATCGCGCACAGCTCGCCGGGTGGAAGATTCTTTACCTGCCAGAAGTCGTCGCACCGGCGGAGTTGCCACCGTTGGTCGCCGCGTTCAGACAGCAGCAGTACCGGTGGGCCAAAGGCGCAACTCAGGTCTTGCGCAAGTCCTGCGGGCCAATCATAGCATCCCCACGCCTGAATCTGGCCCAAAAAGCGATGGCCCTGTTGCACTTGAGTGGTTATTTCACCCAGCCGCTCATCCTGGCCCTGGTCCTGCTCGTCGCGCCGATGGTCATCTATTCACCGCGCCTGCCGACACTGGCGGTAGCGTTGGGAACGCTGACGATGTTGCCACCCCTTCTTTACCTGATGGGACAAATCGCGCTGTATCGGGATTGGCCGCGCCGCATCCTGGTTTATCCGATTTTGATGCTGTTGGGTGTCGGCATTAGTTGGAACACCACCCTCGGCGTGCTCGACGGGCTGCTGCACTGGGGCGGCGAGTTTAGACGCACGCCGAAATTCGAGTTGCAGGGCCGGCAAGGCAACTGGCGTACTGCCCAGTACCGCGTGAAACTGGATCGAGCACTGCCGGGAGAGATTCTCATCAGTATGTATGCGCTTGCGGCCCTGCTCCTGGCCAACGAACTACAGCGCACCAGCCTGTTGCCTTTGAGCCTGATCTACCTGGCCGGGGAGACCTTCGTTATCTGGGGAGCGCTGCAGCAGTTCAACCGGCGTGAGGACAAAAAAGAACAGGGGCGATAAACGCCCCTGTTGTAGCTGCTTTAAGACTACGCGAAAGACTCGCTATTTGTCCGTCTTCTCCTCTGGCATGACATCGACCACGGTGCCGGCCTGCGGCGGAGGGAGCGAGCTGCTCGGTTTGGTTGATTTGGGAGCCTCGAGCTTCGGCGGCTGCAAGTCTTGCGACATAAATGTCTGGCCGCGCAGGTACGCGCCCTCGTTGATCAACAGGGCCTTGACGGTCATATCGCCCCATACACGCCCGGTATCCGCGATCTCCACGCGGTTGGCAAAAACGTTCCCTTGCACCGCGCCAGCGATGGAAACGTTGTTGGCCTTGATCTCCGCGCGTATTTTGGCGCTCTCGGTAATCACCAGATTGCCGGTGATTTCAATGGTACCTTCGATGACGCCATCAATGCGGAGACCGCCATCTCCCTGAATATCACCCTTGATGTGGGTATTCGCTCCAATGGTCGATTCGATTGCTGGTTGTGCCATACGTCCTCCCCCGGTAGTTGTCGGTTGTTTTACAACAGGTGTCACAGGTTCTTTTGGTTTTCCTTTACCCCCTAACCACGACATCGATTCCTCCTTACTCTAGATTAGATTCCACAGTTGTGAAATACGCCATAGGGAACTCATAGTGCTGTTCCCAACTTCTAACCAAAGTCTATCGCGACTTGCTCCAATAATAACCAGAGATAGCGGTTTGTCAACTGGGTTTGTTAAACGTCGTCTGCTTTATCGCATTTCGAGCAATCTAGCCCGCGTTGGATGGAGTGCTTGCAGATGATCCCGCGTCAGCCTGCGCCGCGTTGGCCGCCCCGCCATTCGATGGCGTCCCCTCGATCATTTGCCGCGCCCGTCCGAGCGCCTGTTGTTCTTCGGCGCTCAAACTGTAGGAGGAACGCCACTGCGTCAAGGGCTTTGCGTAGACCCGTGTGTCGTCGCGGGCGTGCAGGCCACTAAGCATTGCGCCATTGCCGCGGGCATCCACCAGCGCCAGCGAGAAGCTCTGATCCCCGCCCACGTTTTCGAAAGCGCTGTAGCGCACTACCCCATGCCCCTGAATCGTATGGGGCAGAATCTCCCCCAAACGACGCAAAGTACCCTCTGCCTGGCCAAGACGTTTTTCCTGCGCATCCAGGCGGGTCAAAAGCTGCACAATGGTCGCCTGGTCGGTATCTTCAGCCAACGCAAGGATTTTTTGATACCGCTCCTCCATAGCCTTGAGGCGCTTTTCCAACGTGTAAACCCAGTAGATCCCCACGAACAGCAGGATCGTCGAGGCAATCACCCATAACACAAGTCCGGTCATAGTTACCTCCTCAAATCGTCGAATAGTCGTTAGTTGTATAGTCGTCAGTCGAAACGCCGCTTATCAGACAATCTGATTAGCATCCATAGAATCCGTGCACAAATGTTAAGGCTGAATAAGAATCGGGCCGAGGATAAAGCGGTCGCCCGTCATCGTCCCGTCGAGGCTGAACTGCGGGATGCGGCGGATGCTGCCCATTTCGTACATCCCTACCTCCAGCGAATACTGGCCCGGCGGTATGTCTTGTGGGATGACTAGCCGGTAAGGGTCAATGACTTGCTGGCCCTCCAACCACTTCGGGAACCACAAGTAGGAGGGGAAAGCGCCCCCCAACGGTGTGTAATCGTGCCCAAAGCGCAGCACGCCATTCATGTCGATCAAGTGGATGAAAACCGTGTAACTTGTCCGCGGGCGCGCCAGAGCACGCCATATCAGGGTCAGATGCAGTGGCTGCCCGGGCTTGAGTGTCAGTGGCTCCTGCCAGATTCCATTACGAATAGACCAACCGGCCTGAGCGCGGGCAACACGCAACGCCGCATCGTTGCCGATGTTGGTCAACGAGTGCGCCAGGACGCGCACCTGCGCGTCAGCGCGGGCAACAGGCAGCACGGTGATCTCAGTCAGCGGCAAGGCCGTCCCTCCGCTGGTAAATGGCAATTCGGCCACACCGGAGGTCATATCCGTGTAGCCCAGGGTCAATGGGTAAGTTCCCGGCGAGAGCGTAT
Organism: Chloroflexota bacterium; assembly: GCA_022707725.1. Lineage (GTDB taxonomy): Bacteria > Chloroflexota > Anaerolineae > B4-G1 > SLSP01 > DSWT01. The sequence goes on from JAKJAB010000127.1 coordinate 6,781, forward strand.
ACGGGACATAAACACTGTAGCGTTCGGCGATGGTCTCGCCGGGCAGCCAGTCCGGCGTCAGATGGCGACTGTCGGTCGTCCAGCGCTGCTCCACCTGACCCAAGCGCCCGAAAGGCATCAGAATCGCAGTCTGCGTTGTCGCGGCTCGCGCGTAAAGTGTCACCGACGTGATGCCGCCCTGTGGGACTGCGGTTTCGGCCACATCGTAGCCCAGCAATTCCAGGCGTTCGTCCACCCACACGTCGCGCAGCGGATACTGCGGCGCGATCGGTTCCAGCGCGGGAGGTTCCAGAACGCGCCACAAGTCGCCCTCGGGCCGCAGACGAAAACCCAGGTCGCGGATGTCGCGGCGATAGTTGGTCAGGTACACCGGGCTGGCCGCCAGATTACCGAAAACGGCATCCATCCACGTGAACGAGGTGGTGACGTACAGCGGACGCGCGTCAGCGGGGTTGAGCGCTTGCCCCTCTACGAGGCTGCGGTAGAAATACGGCGTGAGATGCTCCCAATCGGAGGCTACCACAACATCCTCTCCACGCCCGGCAAAGCGCGCGAACAGGTTATCAACATAGGAGTCGGCAGCATCCCAGTCACGCAGCGAAATACGCGGGAAGGTGTGGGCCATCATCCCCAGCGGCAGCGCGAACAAACCCGCCACAACGATCCACGTTCGCCAACCCGGCGCGCGCCGGGCCACCGATTCAACGAGCACCAACGCCCCCACGCCAAGCAGGAACGCCAACGCCGTGAAGGCGTGCAACAGGTAAGCCATCACATCCTGCACCGAATTGAGCGTGAAACCCAGATGGCCAAGCAGAAACAGTCCCCACAACAGCGCCAGCCGGGAGCGGCGCGACAGCAGCCACGCAATGCCCACACCGATCAAGAGCAGCAACGGCCAGACATATTGCAAACGCAACAGCGTCCAAAACACGCACAGCCGGTCGAACTGGTCGGCCAGCCCAAAATAGAAGAGGTTGACCCGCAGCCCCTGGGCTGTCGCGTGACGGAAAAAGCCCTCCCACGTACGCATATCGGTGGGACCGAAGGGAACGTTGGGACTGCGTAGCGGAAAGTAGAGCCAGGGTAACAATCCCGCCAGACCAAAGCCAACAAATGGCAGCAACGTCTCCCACTGCGTCAGGATTTTGGGCCGTTGCACCAGGATGTAGATGGCGTAAGCCGGAAGTCCCCACACAGTGATAGGATGGTGTGTCACGCCGATGCCGGCAAAGAAGGCCAGCGCGAACAGCCAGCGGTCGTGGCCCTCGCGCGACCAGCGCAGCAACAGCCACAACTGTGTCGCCGTGATGGCGGCGCTGAAAATGTGCGCGTTGGAGTGGATGCTATGCTGCCAGACGTTCGGGGCTACAGCCAGGGCCAGGCCGCCCAGTAGCGCAGCCACCAATGGCCAGCGCCGACCGGCTTGCGGCGCACGGTCCAGGCAAACCTCCAGGATCATCAAGAAGACGCGACTCGCCGTCCACGCGCCGGCGACTCCGGCCAGGAGATGCGTGCGAAAAGCGATATCACCGATGGGAAAAAGGCGCTGCCACACCCCGGCAACCAACGTGTAGAACGCGTAGCCTGGTGGATGGGCAATCCCCCAAATCGCCGGGATGAACTGGTACTCAGAAGGGTCGCCGAAGATCGTACCGCGCGCCGCGGTGAGGCTATAGAGGAACCAGACGCTCAAAAAGAGCGCCGCCGCTGCCCACCCCGCCCGACGGCGAGAGGCATCGATATGGCGCACAACATCGGTCAGATTCTCTCCACCACCCCGTTTCTGCAACTCGCCCCCTTGGCTATCGGTACCAGACCAGACGTGGGCATTATATCGCTTTTTTACCTTCTGTCGAACGCTTTGATCGCATTCAGCTATCAGCCTTCGGCTCTCAACTTTGACCTTGCGTTATCCTGATGATTATCTATAATCGAAGAAAGACATCAACCAAAAGGATAATGAAATGGGAGAAAATCGAAAACTCTGGATAGGAATTGGGATCAGTGTTGCTGTGGTGTTGCTTTTGGG
>JAKJAB010000128.1:0-5405 GCA_022707725.1 Chloroflexota bacterium
CGAATACGAGGTGTTAGAACCGGTCTTCGATCCCTACGAGGGCGCGCAGCCCGGCGCGCCGCTCATCCACCCCGATTTGGGCAAGTACGAAGTCGTCAACTTCATCTTCCCGAAGCCGGAGACAAACATCTCCGAGCACTTCAAACTCCGCAAGGGCGACGTCTCCGACGCCGGCGTGGACGACGCCGTATGGGCGCAGTGCGCGGCGATTGTCGAGGAGACGTATACCCTGCCGCAAATCCAGCACGCGCCCATCGAGACGCACGTCGCCGTGGCCCGCTGGGACCTGGACGGGCAGGTGACGTTGTGGGCGGCGTCACAGTCGCCGTTCGCACAGCGCGACCTGCTCTCGCAGAGCCTCGGCGTGCCGCACGGCAACATCCGCGTAATCTCGCCCTACGTCGGCGGCGGCTTCGGCGGCAAGGCCGGCATCTCGATTGAGGCCAACGTCGTGCTGATGGCGCAGGCCGTCAAGGGCCGCCCGGTCAAAGTGCGGATGACGCGCGAGGAGGAGTTCGTCGCCACCAACGTCCGCCAGAGCCTCGTCGGCAAGTACAAAATCGGCTGCGACGCCGAGGGCAACCTGCTGGCTATGGAGGTCACCTATTACTTCGGCGGCGGCGCGTACAACGATTACGGCGTCAACATCGCGCGCGCGGCGGGCTACTCCTGCTCTGGGCCTTATGACGTTCCGAACATCAAGGGTGACTCCTACTGTGTCTACACGAACCACCCTATCGGCAGCGCGATGCGCGGTTTCGGGATGCCCGAAATCCACTGGGGCCTGGAACAAATAATGGACAAGCTCGCCGAAAAAATCGGCATGGATGCGGCGGACTTCCGGCGGCGCAACTGCGTCCGTACCGGCGACACGATTTTGACCGGGATGACTATGCCGCAGGTAGATTTGCCGCAGTGTATCGACAAAGTGACGCAGGCAATTGGATGGCAGAAACGAGACCCCAAAGGTTTCGAGAAATCCCCAGGCTCTAAAACGAAGGTGCGCGGCAAGGGGCTGGCGATTATGTGGAAAGCCCCCGCCATGCCGCCCAACCCCGGCAGCTCCGCTATCGTGCGCTTCAACGAAGATGCGACGGTCAACGTCTACGTCAGCGGGCAGGAAATCGGGCAGGGCGCGTTCACCGTGGCTGCGCAGATGGCGGCGGAGGCGCTCGGCGTGCCCTACGAGTGGGTGCGCGTCTCTGCGAATCCGGTAGACACGAAATACAGCCCCTACGAATGGCAGACCGTCGCCAGTCGCATCACCTGGTCGATGGGGAACGCCGTCAAGGCGGCGGCGGAAGAGGCGCGCGGCAAAATCCTCGACATCGTGGCGCAGTACTGGGGCGAAGACCCTGCCGACCTGGACATCAAGAACGGCGTCGTCGTCTCGTTCAAATCGGAGCGCGAGCAGCCGTTGAAGAATATGGTCGTCTACGGCCTGCCCAACGAGGGCTTCGAGGGCTGGCAAGGCGGCCCCATCGTGGGCAGCGGCAAATTCATGCCCACCTACGTCACCGGCCTCGACCCGGAGACGGGCCAGGGCGCGCGCGCCGTCGTCCACTACACCGTCGGCGCGCAAGCCGTCGAGGTGGAGGTCGATACGGAAACCGGACAGATGGCGGTGCTAAAAGTCGCCAGCGCGTATGACGTGGGCAAGGCCATCAATCCCGACCTGATTATGACGCAAATCGAGGGCGGCGCAGTGCATGGGATGAGTTCCGCCTTCGAGGGACTGCGCTTCGACGACCAAGGGCGCCCGCTCAACAGCAGCTTCGTGGACTACAAGCTCGCCACAGCGTTGGACGCCCCGCGCGAAATCCACGGCGACATCGTGGAGACGCCGCTGGAAGACGGTCCGTGGGGCGCGCGCGGCGTCGGTGAACACGTCATGGTGCCCACCGCGCCGGCCATCGCCAACGCCCTGTACGCGGCCACCGGCGTCCGCTTCAACGATTTGCCGCTCTCGGCAGAGAAGATCTTCCTGGCGTTGCACCCGGAGGGACCGGAGTTGAGCTGCGAGCTGCCGAGATAGCTCGAAACGCGCCACAAAAGTCGTTGGGATGAAGACTGTATTCACCCTGACGACTTTTGCATATACAACGCAACTGTACACAATGACAATTACAGGCAATCAAGGTATAATAAACATAGATGACCAACAAATACCGTCATTGGTGCAATGATGACCGAGCAAGCCCTGGTTGATTTCAAGATAGAACGCTTACCAAAGAGTTTGCAAAGCACATTCCGCGAGTTGTATACGAACGGAAATGGGCATGAAGACTATTTGCGCCCCAACGAAATTTACCAGGGTGACGCGCGCGCGCTTCTGCCTAAAATTGAACCGAACAGTATCGCCTTGAGTGTATGGTCGCCCCCATATTTTGTCGGCAAAGACTACGAAGCCTATCTCGCTTTTGAGGATTGGCAAGATTTGTTAGCCACAGTAATTCGTTTGCATTTCCCCATTATCCGACCAGGCGGGTTTTTGGTCATCAATATTGCCGATATTTTGTGTTTCAGAGACCCCGATATGCCCCGTGTACAAGCTGAAGCAATCAACAAGAAACGTTCTCCGGTGACAAAAGAGGACGTTTTACAGGCGATGAAAGAACATCCCACTTACAACCGTTATCAACTGGCAAAATTACTGGGGTGTAGTGAACAGACTATAGACCGCCGACTCCACGGCAACAATATTCGCGGCGGCAAGTATGAGCCACAAACCAGGGTCAAAATTGTGGGCGGGTTGATTGAAAACTGGGGCATAGAAGCCGGCTTTTATCTCTACGACCGGCGTATCTGGGTCAAAGATGCAGCTTGGGAAAATTCCCGTTGGGCTAGTTTGTCCTATCGTTCCGTGGACGAATCTGAGTATCTGTACTTTTTTTGGAAACCAGGGATCACAAAATACGACCGGGGACGTTTATCGCCAGAAGAATGGATCGAGTGGGGATCTCGGGGGGTCTGGCAATTCCCGTCCGTAAGAGCCAACGATGACCATGAGGCTAAATTCCCCTTAGAATTGCCGTTACGAGTGATAAGACTTCTGACTGAACCGCATGACATTGTACTAGACTGTTTTATGGGCAGCGGCACAACCGCCATTGCGGCAATTCAAACCGGGAGACAATACATCGGCATCGAACTCGAAGAAAAGTACGTTAACCTTAGTCAAGCTAAGATAGAATCCGGCGTACAAATGAACTTAATTTCTGAACCAGGGACAGAACCTTATGTTGGTTGATCCTCAAGCACTCAAACAAAACCTTGATCGTTTGGAAGAAATCGAAAAAGTATCGCTGCGGCTGGTAACGCAAGCGCTTTACGATTACCGCACCGCTGCGCAAGAGATATTCCGAGAAGAAAATGACCTGGCAGCAGACATTGGCGAAGACATAACGCGCGAAGCCTTAGATCGTTTAGGGATGTCGAAAATTGACCAGCGACTGTTCGGAAAAGTGGACTACAAGCGCGCGCGTTACCTGTTTCATCCCGATTATGTGCTCAAGCAGGCTTTGTTCGTAGATTCAAAAGCGGAAAAAGTTGAAGGTCAAGGCACCGCAACGCTGCAAACATCACAATTTTCAATGCTTGTGCGCCAGGTTCGCGCTGGGCAAGCATTGGAAATTACCGGCAAACTCCCCGTAATCCTCACCGTAAAAGATGAATCTTATCTCACAACTACGCTTTTCGTCAAATACAACTATGAAGCGCAAAACAACCTCAATGTGTTGAGGAGCATCACTATAGCAGCGGTACCCAATGGGATTTTACAGGAAAGGTACAACGCATCCGCACAAGACACCATTTGGTTAGCCGGTCGTAATGCACCTACTTTAGGAGAAGAGTTTCGGGTGCGTTTGAGCTTTGCTCGCCTGAAACACAAAGCGCATTGGCGAGTGCAGAAAATTTCGCTGGATCCAGCCGAATTTCGTTGGGATGCATAGGTGGAAAACGCAGCAGGGATGAATACTTTCCGCCTTGCCAACATAAAACTGAATCACTCAGATGATTGCACACACCCCAACGAACGCACCGGCGCGCAATATGCGTACCAGATGAGCCTCATCCTCCGGTTCTTCGTGCAAAAGGTTGTACCCCACGCCGAAAGAGTGCGTCACATGCGCGTCGGAATTGCACACCACCGGGATGCCGAGTTGCTGCGCGGCCTCGCGGATGCGCGGCTGATTGAGCACGGCGACATTGGTGGAGCAACCCTCCAACGCATCCGGTGGATACTGCGCGATGTCGATGACAATATCCGAGTGATAGCGGAAAGGATGCGCCAGGGCAATCCATCCTCCCCGTTCGCGCACAAAAGTGTGCAGCGTCGGATAAGTCCATTGCAAAGACTCCAATGCCGGATCGTGGACACCGAGCACCAGCACATCCTCCTTCTCTTCGACGGTGATCTCTATCCCGCCGAAGATACGGAACGGCGCGTATTTTTGATTCAGCGCCTCCAGGTGCGTCTGCGGCACAAGGCGTCCATGATCGGTAAACACCATCGCATCCAGGCCACAGGCGATGGCGGCCTGGATTTGCTCCTCCTCCCGCGACCTGGCGCAGGGCGAACGTTCTGAACTGTGGACGTGTAAGTCAATTTTCATCTGGCACCTCAAAGCGCCATTCTACCACTTGACGGCATATGTCAAACCTGTCTCACAAGCGCTCGCCAGTGTAGGAATCGCACTTACAGCGCGACTCGTAAGGTAAAGTCAGCCTACGAAACGCCGCCCACACAGATATAGTATGGGCGGCATAGTCGATGACGAGCAGATCAGGCAAATTATCGGCCAATCTCCCGGAAAACACGCCTATCCCCATCAAAGGGTTCCAGCGTTCCCGGGTGAAGCACCTGGATACGTCCCCAACGGTCGGCCTGGATGCGCCACAACATTTCCATAGGCCTGTCCTGCATCTTCCCGTCCGGGCTTGGGTACTGGACGCGTTTGTACTCACGGAGCAAGGTATGGATGCCCCCGTTTTCGGGAATGCGAAATGTTTGCAAAACCTCGTAAACCGGATCAAGGGTGGAGGACCCGGCTGAGCCACGCGTGTTCAACCCAGGCAAGTTGATGTTGCGGATTGCCGCCTCCACCACCACCCGCAGCAGCTTCTCGGTACTCACGAAAATGGGCGGCGGTGCATATTTCTCAAGCCGGAGAATGTACTGGTGCAAGATCGCCAACGTTAGCCCCAACGTCAGGCAAATATAGGACATAACATAAATAAGCGCAAAGAAAATCTTACCTGATAGATCATCCGGCTTGCCAGATGTCGCATAATACAGGACCCACAGTCCCGAGAGAAAAATCCCAGCCAATGCCGTAAGCGTCACCAGCAGGACAATGGGCACACGTCGCACCTGATACACTTGTGAGGCCCACCATCGTTCC
>JAKJAB010000128.1:5415-8453 GCA_022707725.1 Chloroflexota bacterium
ACACGCCGAAACTGGCAAAAGTCAGGATTGGATAGTAATACAACGACGCTTCACGCGGAACCCAAAAGAAGAGCCACGCTGCAAGAGCCAGCGCTGCGGGCATTAATCCGATAATGCCTCCCTCCCGTAAAATGAAATCGGGCAGCGTAATCTCAAGTTGCTCCCATGCCTGGAGATCGCTTCCGCAGCGGGGGCAGGGCTGGGGAACCGGAGTAGTACCACTGGCAGACGAACCAGAAGGGGGGCGCGACGGTGTAGCAACGTCATACTCACCCCTGCACGTTCGACATATCGGCATCGATGATCCTCCGGGCTATACTGGATGGCTTCACACATTCGACGCTGCGTGTATTTTCGCACCGCGAAGATTCGCGTCGTGAAGATTTGCGGCGCAAATCTTCACACGTTATCCCAATGCCTTGATCCGCGTAGCAATCTCGTCCTCGACCTGCTTGATCGTCGCTTTCAGCTTGGCCTCGCTTTTATCCAGTTCGCGCAACTGGGACTCGGTGGCTTCAAGTTGCTCGACGTACTTCGTGCGCAACGCGCCTTCTTTGCCCACTTGCGAAAGAGCCTGCATGTTCCCCTGGACCTGCTGTTGCGCTTTGTAGATCTGGTCCCGCTCATCCTCAATCTGCTTCAAGCGTTTCTCGTAGTCGGCGATGGTGTCGTAGAGCATCAGCAGTTTGACGACTTGATCATAGACAGCCTTATCCATCAGCCCTTGCTTGAGATACCGTTGCAAAGTTTGATGCGACTGTTTCTGTACCTCCTCGTAGCGGCTCAACAGACGGCGCTCCTGCACTTTCAACGCCTTCTCGCCCCAGGCCGGCGCCTGCGCTTCAAAACGCAGAAACTCATCCGTGTGTTCTTTCTGCGGGTCGAAGCCGACTGCCAGTTCCGACCAAACCACCAGCTTCGCGCCTTGCTGCGCCGCGATGCGCGTCTGCTCGAACAGAGGCTTCAGGTACTTGTCCTGAGGTTGATCTGCCGGCCAATGCGCGGGGGTGGTAACGCCGCTTTGCACTGCTGCCACGCGCACCGTTTGCGGATTCTTGGGCGCGCCGGCCAGAATGATCAGGCTGATCGCAATCCACACCCCAAGCGTCGCGCCCGCGCCTACCAGCCAGCTTCTGGTCTGGCGTTTGTTGACCAGCGGTACATCCGCCCAGGTCCATTTCCGGTCGATCAGCGCGAACACGCCCTGCGCCAGCGCGTAGTTGACCAGGATGATCACCAGGTCCAGGCCGTAGATGCTGAAGATCGAGACTGGCTGGATGAGCCAGGGCTGCGTATGCACCGTGTGGCCGATGAACCCGTGCATATGGACCAGGGGGATAAAACTGCGGATCATCTCAAAGCCGACCCAATCGAACACACCGTGGAGCACAAACCAGCGGTAGCTCGACTGCTCGTGGAACTGGCGTGTGCCGCGCGTGGTCAGATAATTCATCAGGGTCACCAAAACCGGAACCAATTGGATAAACCACGTCTCTTTCTTGAAACCAAACAACATCGTCACCAACCAGAATACCCACAGAGCGGTGCCTAAGGTTGGCGCCAGAAATGCCCAACGCTGCGGCAGGATGCGGTATTGCGCCACCAGCATCGGCACCAGACAGAAAAAGGCGAAGGGCCAAATATTGGTGGGCGGGAACGCCAGGATGAGCATCGCGGTGGTCATCAGGCTCAACGCAATACCGATGATGATCTGAGCTGTCTGGCTCTTCGTATGGACCTCTTGCGAACGTACGGCTGTCGTCACTGCTTCTCTCCTTTCGATAAACAAACGCTTGTTAAGTTATTGCATGATCTCGATGCTCTTAGTGTAGCCGTGAAGTCAGGTGCTGTCATCACCCCACGCGGGTGATTCATGGGTGATTTACGCGGGTGAGAGAGAGGGCGACAAACGCAAACGCCGTATGGACCGGTGATGCAGCCAATCCATACAGCGTCTCAACTGAGGTTATCTTTTACGCTTTTCCGGTTTCGGGGATCGCAAACAACCGGCAGGCATTCTGCGTCGTGATCTCGGCAATTTCCTCGACACGTTTGTTGTGGATTGCAGCAACCGCTTCCGCGATGACCCGCACGTGGGCCGGTTCGCTGCGTTTGGTGTCGCGGTATGGATGCGGCGGCATGCACGGGGCGTCGGTTTCGAGGACGATGCGGTCGAGGGGCAGTTTGCTGACCACAGCAGACAGCTTTTTGGCAGTCGGATAGGTCACCGGGCCGGCAATGCTCAGAACAAGGCCCAAATCCAGCGCGCGGCAGGCGATATCGTAATCAGCATCAAAGTAGTGCAAGACACCAGCGCGTTCACGCCCGGCCAACGGAGATTCGGCTACCAGTTGCAGCGTGTCCTTGTACGTCTCAAGATTGCGATTGTGCAACAGGACCGGCAGGCTCAATTCCGCTGCCAATGCGAGTTGGGCCATCAGTACGGCAAATTGTGTCGCCTTCGAAGCCTTGATGTTGAAATAGTAGTCCAGCCCGATTTCACCGATGGCGACGACCTTCTCGTGCTGCGCAGCCTGGCGTATCCGATCGATGTCGATGGGCTGCCAATCGTGGCAATAGCGTGGATAGATGCCAACCCCGGCGTAACAGCCTTCGTACTGTTCGGCCAGAGCCAGCACTGTGGGGATGTTCTTGAAGCTCAACGACGGATTGACCCACCGCGTCACGCCGGCAGCGCATGCGCGCTCCGCAACCTGTTCGCGATCCGCCTTGAAATATTCGTGGTCCAGGTGGCAGTGTGTATCGATCAGTTCCATCTATTCCTGCTTCGGCGACTCGTCCGCCGATTTGGGATGGAGGAATTGGCGCAGCAAGATCAAAATGCCCACAGCAATCAACGCTACAGCGCCGAGATAGCGCGCCGCCCCCGCGCTCAGGATAAAGGCGCTGCCGATGATGGTCATAATCCCGGCGGGGATCAGTGGCCACCATTCCTTTGTATCGCTCAGATAGACCACGAAGAAGGGAATCGCGATGGCAAACATGATGTACGCCGGGATCATCAAATCGCCGAGCAC
>JAKJAB010000128.1:8463-8803 GCA_022707725.1 Chloroflexota bacterium
CATCAATCAGCGCAACCATGATGCCGATGACCACCAGCACATAAGCCGGGATCAGCGCCCACCAATTGGTGCGATCACGTAGAAACACCACGATAAATGGCAGCGCGATGGCGACCAGCACATACGTCGCCACAAAGGCGTCGGGCAAGATGTGCCACTCCGTCAAGCCAATCATCACCGCAATCGCCAGTAGCACGTAAGCCGGGATGAGCGCCCACCAGTTTTCGCGGTTGCGCACGTAGACCACCAGGAACGGCAGGGCAATCGCCGCCAGCACGTAGATGGCGATGAACGTGCCGGGCAAGATATTCAGTTCCGCCAGCACGATCAATAACGCCAC
>JAKJAB010000129.1 GCA_022707725.1 Chloroflexota bacterium
CAGATCGAGCTGAAGCGGGAAAAGTTCCCCGCCGAGCGCCCACCGTTCCAGGCGATGATGCGGCGGCGTCCATGCGCGATAGACGCGCGCGCCCGAAACCTCCACGGGATCGGACTCCCGCCGGTGCTGCACCAGCGTCAGCGTCTCCGCCGCAAGGAGTGGAGGCAGCGCCTGCGCCAGGTGTCGCGCGTACCGCGAAATCCCGCCGGGCGCGTAGGCGTGCAGTCGCAGGTCTATCCCGATGTGCATGGAGCGGAGTGTACCATAGAATGGGCGAATGGGCGAATCAGCGAATGAGCGGATCAGCGGATCAGCGAATGGGCGAATCAGCGGATCAGTGAATGAAAGAGTTATGATTCATGATTCTTTTCCCCCATTTGTAAAATCCGCCGTTCGTGTTACAAAAGATGGGCTATGGGAGGTATACTTGATGCCCGATCCGAATCGTGATTATTTGACGTTGGCGCTCGAACAATACTGGTTCGCGCCGCCGGTGGCGCTGTGGCGGGCGATCGAACTGCGCGTGCTGGCGGCGGAGACGTTTCCCCGCCCCCTGCTCGACCTGGGATGCGGCGACGGCCTCATCGCGCAGGTGCTCTTCGCGGGCGAAGCGCCGGTCGAAGCAGGTTTCGACCCGTGGTTGAGCCAGGTGCGCAAAGCGCCGGCCTCGGGCGCTTACCGCTGCGTTCAACAGGCGCTTGGCGATGCGATGCCCTACCCCGACGCGAGCTTCGGCGCGGTCTTCAGCAATTCTGTGCTGGAACACATCCCCAATCTCGATCCGGTGTTGCGCGAAGTTACGCGCGTGCTACGACCCGGCGGGCGCTTCCTCGCCACCGTGCCGAGCGATGCGTTTCGCCGTCTGCTGGCCGGCTACCGCGACAGGGATGCCAAAGGGGATCGCACAGGAGCCGAGACTTATGCCGCCGCCGTGGATGAACGCCTGGAACATCACCGTTATCTCACCCCCACGCAATGGGTAAAGCGGCTTGATCTGGCCGGGATGCGTTTGATCTACACCCGGTACTACATCCCCGGTGAGGTAGAGGCGCTGTGGGATCGCGCCAATGCCGAATACGGCATCCATCCCAAGGGCGAGCCATTTCACGGGAAGTCCTACTATCGCTGGTTGGCCTCGCCGCGCCTGCGCAAACTCGGCTACCAGACGCTCGTCCGCCGTTGGGCCGTGCGGACGTTGGGGCAGCGCTGGCGGCGCGCATACATGCAGGACGTGCTCGAAGGCGGCGTCGGCGGTGGGCTGCTGGTGGTGGGGGAGAAAGTATGATCGAACCGGAAACCTGGGACGCCTTTGTCGCTGCGCACCCGGCGGGAACGGTTCTGCAAACCAGCCGGTGGGCGCAGCTCAAAGCAACGTTCGGGTGGGATTGGGAAATCGTCACCCCAACGGCTGTCCCCAACAGTGGTGCGCTGGTGCTGTACCGGGCGCTGCCGTTGAAGGTGGGGACGATTGCCTACGTTCCCCGCGGCCCGTTGGTGGATTGGAATGACGCGCAAGCCGCCGCTGCCACACTCGCTGCGCTACGCGCAGCGGCGCGCCGTCGTCGGGCCTGGGCACTCTGGCTGGAGCCGGAACTGCTCGATACATCGGAGGCGCGGGCGCAGTTGCGCGCACACGGCCTGCGCGCGGTCACACGCACGATTCAGCCGCCGCGTACAATCATCGTGGATATTGCGCCCACAGAGGACGCTATTCTGGCGCAGATGCGGTCGAAGACGCGCTACAACATCCGCCTGGCCGAGCGCAAGGGCGTGACCGTCCACGAGGGAACGGTGGACGATGCGGCAGCATTTTACGCGCTGATGACGGAGACCGGCAGGCGCGACGACTTCGGCATCCACAGCGAGGCATACTACCGTCGCGTGTTCGAGCTTTTCTTGCCATCTCCTGGCGCGCCCTCAGGACACGCGGCTATGCTGCTGGCGGAGGTCGCAGGCGAACTGGTCGCCGCACTGGTCGTCTTCGCGTTGGGAACCAAGGCCTGGTACCTCTACGGCGCATCGTCGGAACGCCACCGTGAAAAGATGCCGCCCTACGCGCTGCAATGGGCGGCAATCCGCTGGGCGAAGGCGCGCGGCTGCACGGTCTACGACCTGTGGGGTATCCCCGACTTCGATGAGGAAACGCTCGAAGCGCAATTCGCCGAGCGCAGCGACAACCTGTGGGGCGTCTATCGCTTCAAGCGCGGCTTCGGCGGGCAGATCATTCGCTGCGTGGGCTTGTGGGAACAGCCGTTGCACCTGCTGTATCCATTGGCGGCCAGACTGCGCGGCTACGGCGCAGAGAGCGGCTAAAGCGATTTTGGATTTTCGATTGTGGATTTTGGATTGCGGACTTTCGACTAAGGTGGAAAATATGCCCTTTACATTTACCCGTTTGGAAATTCCTGATGTGATTCTCATCGAGCCGCGTGTGCGTGGCGACGCGCGCGGATTTTTCGTGGAGACCTACAAACAATCGGAGTTTGCCGCCGCAGGGATTCCCGACGTATTCGTGCAACACAATCACTCGCACTCGGCGTATGGGGTGCTGCGGGGATTACATTACCAATTGCAGCCAATGGCGCAAGGCAAGCTTTTGAGCGTGGCGGCAGGCGAGATCTTCGACGTGGCAGTGGACATCCGGCGCGGATCGCCGACGTATGGGCAGTGGGTCGGCGTGACGCTCTCGGCGGACAATCACCATTTGCTTTACGTGCCGCCGGGCTTCGCGCACGGTTTCTGCGTCGTCAGTGATATGGCGGACTTGCTCTACCAGGTCACGGCGGAGTATTCGCAGGTGCATGAGCGTGGCATTTTGTGGAACGATCCCGACATCGGCGTCGCGTGGCCGGTCGCCGAGCCGTTGCTTTCAGCACGTGATGTAATCGCACCCCGCCTGCGCGATGCGGAGAACACCTTCATCTGGAGCGCCCGATAACGGTACAGTCATTCCAGTACCCGGATGAACACGGAAAACACGGATTCTTTTCTTGAAAATAAATCCTTAGAATCCGTGAAATCCGTATCCAATATCCTTTTGCCATTCGCCATTTGCCATTATCGAAAGAGAGGCATCTATGTATTACATCACGCTCAGTTGGGATGACGGGTTCACCCGCTCGGTCGGCAAAATCGCGGAGATTTACGAACACTACGGCCTGCGCGCCGAATTCAATGTGGTGATAACCTTCCACGAACACGATCCGCAGACGTTCGGGGATTTCGGATTGTGGAACGAGTTGCAAGCCTGTGGCCACATCATCCAGCCGCACGGCTACGATCACAGCAACCTGGCCGAGATGCCGCTGGCCCAGGCGCGAGCGAACATTCTGCGCTGCCTGGACGTCTTCCAGCAGTCGCTGGACGGCTTCGACGCACGCCGGACGGTGTTCAATTTCCCGTACAACGTTTCCACACCGGAACTGGACGCCTGGCTGCCGCAGGTCGTGCGCGCCTTCCGCATTGCAGGAGGGACGTTCATGCCATTGCCCACGCGCCACACCACCCGCCTGACGTCCCCGGCTTCGGAGGACGCTGAGCCGATGCTGGACCGGTGTTTGGAGGCGTTGTTCGCCCAACCAGAAGGCTGGCTGCTCTACACGGCGCATGGTCTGGACGGCGAGGGATGGGGTCCGCTGCGCAGCGCGTACCTGGAAGGTCTCCTGGAACGCCTGTTGCAGCGCGCTGATGTGCGTGTTTTGCCCACGCAGGCGGTTTTGGATACGGCGGTAGAGCGTGCCGACCACGAATCCAGGAACGAATAAACGAATAGGCATGGCCTGGCGTACGTTCTACGTCTAGCCGAGGCTGGCATTCGCTTATTCGTTCTCCTATTCGTGGTCGGCCTACCCGCCTGAACAATGATGTATCTTTCACGACGGAAATTTTTGCAAGCAGCAGGTCTGTTGGCGGCCAATGCGGCGCTGCTCACGGCCTGCGGTCGTCGACCGGAAATGCCCATGGACGCGCTGGAGATCGCATCCACGGAGACACCCGATGCCTCAGCAGTCAGTTTAGGAGAACAGACGATGAACATCCCAAACGAAGACGGATACGAACTCTGGCTGCGTTATCGTCCAGTGGATAACGTGGAACGGCTAACACAGTATCGCACGGCGCTTGGTCGTGTGGTCGTCCTCGGCGAGGGCCCGACCGCCGAGATTGTCCGCAGCGAGTTGGCGCGGGCGTTGCCGGCGTTGTTAGGCGCTGCCGCGCCGATCTCCACACAGACGCCGGACGGCAACGCGCTGGTGGCAGGGACGGCTGACGCGCTTGTGACGCTCGGCGTGAGCCTGCCCCAGACGCAACGCGACGCCGTGGGCGCGGAGGGATTCCTCATCCGCACGCATCCGGCGGGGGCGCACACCTGGACCGTGGTGACGGCCAACGCCGAAACCGCCGTCCTGACCGGCGTCTTTCATTTCCTGCGGCTGCTCCAGACGCACCAGAACATCGGCGCGCTCGACATCATCAGCCGGCCCCGGATTCGCCAGCGCATCCACACGCACTGGGACAACCTCGACGGCTCCATCGAGCGCGGCTATGCCGGAAAATCGCTGTGGCAGTGGAACGACTTGCCGGACGTGATCGACCCGCGTTACCACGACTACGCGCGCGCCTGCGCGTCCATCGGGCTCAACGGCGTCTGCTTGAACAACGTCAACGCCAAGGCCAAAAGCCTGACTACCGAATACCTGCACAAAACGGCTGCGCTGGCCGACCTCTTCCGGCCTTACGGCCTCCGGGTGTACCTTTCGGCCTTTTTCTCCGCGCCGATGCAACTGGGTGGCCTGCGGACGAGCGACCCACGCGATCCGGCGGTCGCTGCGTGGTGGCGGGATAAGGCGGACGAGATCTATCGCCTGATCCCCGACTTCGGCGGACTCCAGGTGAAGGCGAATTCGGAGGGGCAACCTGGACCGCAGAATTACGGCGCGAATCACGACGACGGCGCAAATATGCTCGCCGAGGCGTTGGCTTCGCACGGCGGTACGGTGCTGTGGCGCGCCTTCGTCTACGACGTCACCGTCGACGCCGACCGGGCCAAGTGCGCCAACAAGGAATTCGTCCCGCTGGACGGCAAATTCCGCCCTAACGTCTTCGTGCAGGCGAAAAACGGCCCGATCGACTTCCAGCCGCGCGAGCCGTTCCACCCGCTCTTCGGCGCGCTCCCACAGACGCCCCTGGCGCTCGAATTTCAAGTCGCGCAGGAATACCTGGGACAGTCCATTCACCTGGTCTACCTGGGCGGGATGTGGAAAGAGATTCTGGACGCGGACACCTACGCCAAAGGCCCCGGTTCGACGGTGGCTAGGATCGTGGACGGCTCGGTGTTCGGGCAGGATACCTCGTGCATCATCGCCGTCGCTAACACCGGCTCGGACCGCAACTGGTGCGGCCATCACTTCTCGCAGGCCAACTGGTACGCCTACGGGCGGCTGGCCTGGGATTACGACCTGAGCGAGGCCGCTATCGCCGAAGAATGGATTCGCGCCACCTGGTCGAACGATCCGCGGGTCGTCGAACCGCTGAAAGCCATGATGCTCGGTTCGTGGCCGGCCTGCATCGACTATATGACGCCGCTCGGCCTGCACCACATCATGCAGGAAGGCCACCACTACGGGCCTGATCCGGGCTTCGACAGCGCGCCGCGCCCGGACTGGAACTGCACCTACTACCACCGGGCCGACACGGACGGCCTCGGTTTCGACCGCAGCAGCACCGGCAGCCAGGCCACTGCGCAGTATCACAGCCCCCTCCGCGAGCAGTTCGACAGCCTGGAGGCCTGTCCCGAAAAGTACTTGCTGTGGTTCCACCACGTGCCGTGGGATCACCGGATGCAATCCGGTCGAACGCTCTGGGAAGAGCTTCGACACCGCTACGACGAGGGCGTCGCCTTTGTGGAAGCCATGGTCCGCACGTGGCCGGACTTGGAACCGCACATCGATCCACAGCGCCACGAACACGTCAGCGAGCGGTTAATGCGCCAGTTGGAGAACGCGCGGCTGTGGCGGAAGGTATGCGTCGACTACTTCAGGCAGTTCGCAGAAGGCCAGAACAGTTGATGATGGGATCGTTAACGCGCCTGCCGGGAAGCATTGAGCTTCCCGGCAGGTGTTTTTACGATGTTATTTTTGATTACGCATGACCAGTGGCAAGTAGATGAACTTGATGTCATGCACGGTCACGTGCACCTTATAGTGCGTGTCGCATCCGATAAATCCGGTACGATTCGTCACCCGCAAATAATACACGCCATCGTTCGGCGCTTGCCACACGATCTGGGATGACAGGCCCGGCGCGCCGGGCGCGTTATCGTTTTCCACCAGCAGCGTCTGCCCGTCGCGGTCGAAGAGCGACAAGACCGTGTCCACCGCCTGGCCTTCGACCGTCGTCGTAAAGGTGTAGGTATCGCTTCTCCCCACCGTTATGGTGATCCAATCCACCGCATCATCGAAGAAATTACGCGTTTGCGTCTCTTCCGGGACGATGGGGCGCGCGGTTTGCGGCGTATCGTCTTCTTCGTACGCATCCGCTCCATACGGGCAGGTCGACGGCGCGGTGATGTCGATCCTGTGTGTGGCCGTGAGCACGCCGCCGCAATGTTCGGCGCGCAGCGTGAGTGTGTAGACGCCCGCCATGGCCCATCGATAGGCGGCTGCGAGCGTACCCTGCCCGCTCGACGGCGCCGGCATCCAGGTGAATGTGAGCGGCGGCGTGGCGTTGGTCGGCGTGACGATGCCGGTGAAGGTGTAGGGCGTGTCCGTCTGGCCGCTTGGTGGACCGGTAATCCCGACGGCGGTCAGCGGTTCGCACATCGACTGGAGCCGGAACGTCGCCGTGATGGACTTGTCGCTATCCATCAGCACAGACGCAGGGTTGTCCATGCCGGTGAAATCGCCGCTCCACCCGGCAAACTCGGAACCGATCTGCGCGGTGGCGGTGATGAACACAGTCGTGCCGCTCACGTATTCGTGCGTCCCTATCTCAGGGGTGAGGCTGCCGGAACCGTCGCCGGTCGTCGCCAACGTCAGCGTGTAACTGACCGGCGTGACCGGCTTGAGGGTGAAGGTAGCAGTGATGGCTTTGTTGCCGTTCATCGTCACTTGCGCGGGATTGGCAGCGCCGCTGAGATCGCCCGACCAACCGTCGAAGTCCCAGCCAGCGACCGGTGTTGCAGTCAGAATGACCACATCGCCGTAATGGTAGGTGGCCTGATCGGGGTCACGAGTTACACTGCCCTGTCCCATCGTTTGCACCACCAGAACGTAACGCAAGACAGGCGCGGGCGGCAGCACGGGAGCGGTCTCTTGTTCATTCTGCTGGTTGCTGCGCACCTCCGCCACGTTCGCGCCGATGGGATTGGCGGAGCCGTCCACCTGCACACGGACGGTCGCCGTCCAGGTTGCGCCAGGCGCGAGCATGCCCACGTTCCACACCAACGGATCTGCTCTGCCCGGCGTGGGGTTAGCTGAAACGAACACAACACCAGCGGGCAGCGTGTCGGTGACGACGACGCCAGTCTGCGTGGTCTGCGTGCTGGCGTTGGTCACGGTGATGACGTAGCGCACGATGTCCCCCACGTGCAGCGGCGCGCCGTTCTCGTCTTCCGCTGTCTTCGCCAGGGCCAAGCCCTCTACCGTCCCGCTTGATGTGGCGCTAACGGGCGCGGCTTGCTGGATGCTATCGGCGTAGGCAGTGTTGGTGAGAGTGCCGACCTGCATTGTTGGCGCAAGTTGCGCGGCAAGGGTGACGGTGACACGCGCGCCTGGGGCCAGCGAGGCTATAGTGGCAGTCACGCTGGTGGCGGTTACGGTAAGGTCTCCGCCGGGTTGAAGCTCGCCGCCGCTGAAGCTGACGCCGGCGGGTGCGGTATCGGTAAGAACGACAGCGGTATGCGGGACGACATCGACGTTGGCGAGGACGAGGGTGTAGGTAAGGCTATCGCCGGGATAGAGCGGCGCGCTGTCCACGTCGAGCTGGGACTTGGTCAGTGTAAGACCGGCGCCGACCGGTACTGTCGTTGTGTCGGTCGCCTCGCTGAAGCGGTCGGGGATTCTTGTAGACGTGGCGCGCAGGGTGGTGACGTTGACGCTGCCATCGGCTACGTCTGCCGGAACAGTCACGCAGGCCAGAATACGCACCAGACCTTGCTCAGAGATCAGGCCGGTATCAGGAATAGTATCGCTAGTGGTGTCGGTGAGGGCGATATCGGTGGAGGCTTCGTACTTGCCATTGGCGTTCACATCGCGATAAAACGTCAAGATGGGATTGGCCCACAGCGAGTGGGTGGCCGTCAGATTCATCGTGTCCGAAAATGCGCTGTTGTTGAAGACGGTGTGCGCATAGCAAAGGGATTGCAGTTGGTCTGCCGTACCGGCATTATTGGGAATGAGGCTCACGTCCGGCGACGCGATGTAGGTCAGCAACACATCCTCAACGGTATCCTGCGCGCCGGAGAGTGTGGCCGCGTTGCGCAGTTCCGTGCCGATGGGGATGTCCGCCGTGACGCTGACGACGACGGTGTACTCCAGGTTGTTGGTGTTCGCCGGGATGGTCACGGCCCAGTTGAGCGGGGCGGTCGTCGCCGGGGCAGGATTGGCGCTGATGAAAGTGACATTGGCCGGCAGGGTATCACTGAGCAGAGCTGTCGCTGCGCCGCTGCCGGGGTTGCCAAACCGCAGGGTGTAGGTGAAGATTTCGCCGGGAGCGACAATGCCCGGCCCAAGTTTATCCAGCGTTAACTTCACGGTCGGAATGACCACC
>JAKJAB010000012.1:0-9041 GCA_022707725.1 Chloroflexota bacterium
CGCAACAATCGCGCACGCTGCGCGAGATCGGGGCATCTTTGATCACGGCGTTCGATACAAAAGGGTTGGCGGACGCTTTGGCCGAGGTCTTGACGACATTGGGGATATCCAGTGCGTATCTCGCACTTTATGAACAACGCTCTGGGTTGATTGGCAAAGATCAACACCCCTATGCCTATCCTGATCCGGCGCCGGAGTGGTCGCGTTTGCTGCTGGCTTATACAGAAAATGGACGGATTGCGTTGGGGGCTGATGGGCTGCGTTTGCGTTCTCGGCAGCTCGTGCCACCGGACTTGTGGCCGCAGGGCAGACAATACAGTTATGTCGTCAGCCCGCTCTACTTCCAGGAAAACCAGTTTGGGTTTGCGATGCTCGAGATCGGGCCGCGAGATGGGGATGTTTACGATGTCTTACGCGGAGAAATGTCGAGCGCATTGCAAGGCAATCTGTTGCGGGAGCAGGTGAGGGAGCGGGCGGTGCAGCTGCAGACGGTGGCGGAGGTTTCGCAGGCCACGAGCAGCATTTTGGAGCCGGAAGTATTGATCGAGCAGATTGTGAACCTGGTCCGGGAGCGGTTCGACCTGTATTACGTTGGGCTGTTCCTCGTCGACCAGGCCGGTGAATGGGCGGTGCTGCGGGCCGGCACCGGCGAGGCCGGGCAGCAGATGCTGGCGCACGAGCACAAACTCGAGGTCGGCGGCGAGTCGATGATCGGGTGGTGCATTGCCAACAAGCAGGCGCGTATCGCGTTGGACGTGGGTGAGGATGCCGCGCGCTTCGACAACCCATTCCTGCCCGAAACGCGCTCCGAATTGGCGCTGCCACTCGTTAGCCGGGGCGAGGCCATCGGCGCGTTGACGATTCAATCTACTGAGGGGGCCGCATTCAGCGCCGAGGACATCGCCGTGTTGCAGACAATGGCTGATCAGGTCGCCAACGCCATCGAGAATGTGCATCTGTTCAACCGCTCGCAGGAGGCGTTGCGCGAGATGGAAGTGACACAGCGCCGTTACCAGCAGCGCGCGTGGAGTGAGTATGCGCAAGTGGCCCCAGTAATTAGCTATGAGATGCATCCTCCCGACCGCGCGCCACTGGGAGACAAAGTTTTGCCTGAAATTCGGGTGGCGTTGGAACGTACCGAACCGACAGTCCTGCGCAAGCCTGGCACTGGCACGGCGTTGGTCGCGCCGATCACCCAGCGCGGTACGGCAATTGGCGCCTTGGGCGTACATCTGGAGGATACCGGGCGCGAACTGACCGAGGATCAGCTTGCCCTGGTGCAGGTCGTGGCTGAGCGAGTCGGATTGGTGGCTGAGACCCTGCGTTTGTTGGATGATACGCAGCGGCGTGCGGCCCGCGAGCGGACGATCGGGCAAGTAGCCGGGCGCATCCGCGAGACGTTGGATATGGAGGCGATGTTGCGCATCGCCGCCGAGCAAATCTGCCAGACATTGGGTCTGGAGAATCTAGTCGTGCGCTTGGTTGCTCCAGAGTCTGTAAAGGTCGATACTGAAGGAACGCAAGGGTAGCTGCGTTGATATTCTGGATATGCTCATCCGAACTCATGTGTGCGGTCGAGAGGTGAAATAATGTCTATGCAGAAAGAAAAGCCCAAGATGACGCGCAGTCTGGCCAGGACGCTGTCTCTCGCTTTCTTGGGTTTGACAGGGGCCGCTTTGATCATCGCCTACATTCCGCAATTGTACTTATTTATCCAGCAAGGCAATCGGGCGATTACCAGCGAGCAACAATCGATTGCTCAGGAAGCCGCCAATACGGTAGCGGAATTTTTCCTGGTCAAATTCGATGTCTTGGAGACGACGGCCAGGCTCGGCGACTTTGCACTAGCCTCTCGGCAAGATCAGGAGAAAAACCTGGCGAGTCTGTTAGGATTGCAGCCCGCCTTTCGCCAGTTGGCTTTTCTGGATACGCGAGGACAGGAACAGATAAAAACCTCGCGGCTATCGCAGGTTGCGTCAGGCAATCTCGTTGACCGAGTCGAAGGCGATTGGTTGAGTCAGCTCAAGCAGGGTGATCGATATATCAGTCCGATTTACGTCGATGATTTAACAAGCGAGCCTCTGGTGATATTGGCCGTTCCGGTACAGGACATTTTTGGCGATTTTCAGGGCGCGTTGCTGGCCGAGATGAGCCTCAAGTTCATGTGGGATCTGGTGGGTCGGCTCAAGGTCGGTGAGACGGGTCAGGCTTACGTGGTCGATAAGCAAGGCAACCTGATCGCCATCGGAGATACCTCGCGCGTGTTGCGCGGCGAGAACGTCAGGCAATTGAGTCTGGTAGCGCAATTCATGGCTGACCCTGCGCCTGTTGATAAGGGTGTGACACGTTGGTTGCGGGGTATCGATGGATCCAACGTTGTGGCAACCTATGTCGCTTTAGGCGTGCCGGATTGGGCCGTCGTCACCGAATTGCCGGTACAGGAAGCGACAGCCCCTTTTGTCGGCAGCGTCTTGGCTTCGTTCATCATGACGTTGGCCATCGCCGCGATTGTCGCTTCGGTGGCCGCCTATGCTGCACGGCGTCTGGCTATGCCCTTATTGAACTTAACCGCCACAGCCGGGCGAATTTCTGGGGGTGAAATGCACCTTCAAGCCCCGTTGGAAGGCCCTACCGAAGTAGTCGATTTGGCACAAGCCTTCAACCGGATGACGGCGCAATTGCGCGAGACGTTGGCCGGTTTGGAGCAGCGTGTGGCTGAACGTACGCAGGGCTTGCTCACCGCGGCAGAGGTGTCAAGCGCTACAACGGCAGTGCTGAGTATCGAACAGTTGTTGCCCCAGGTTGTTGAGTTGGTGCGCGAGCGTTTCAAGCTGTACTATGTAGGCTTGTTCCTGACCGACGAGGCCGGCGAATTTGCCGTCTTGCGCGCCGGTTCAGGTGAAGCTGGACAGGCCATGCTGGCTCGCCGTCACCAGTTGCCCATCGGCAGCAGCTCGATGGTCGGACGATGTATCCTGACGGGGCATGCGGATATTCAGCTGGACGTTGGTGAAGCGGCAGTGCGGTTCAGCAATCCTGATTTGCCGGACACGCGTTCCGAGTTAGCTTTACCGCTCCGTGCGGGGAACCAGGTCATCGGGGCGATGACGGTGCAAAGTGAGCGTGAGGCATATTTTTCGCAGGAAGATATTTCTGTGATGCAGACGGTCGCCGATCAAGTGGCGAACGCTGTGCGCAATGCCCGCTTGTTCCAGCAAGCACAGGCCAGCCTGGACGCTGAGCGGCGCGCCTATGGCGAATTGTCGAGTGATGCATGGCGGAGCTTATTGCGGCTCAGTACCGAACTGGGATTTGTCAGTGACGGACACAAGACGGTAAAGCGGGCGGATGTCTGGCGGTCGGAAATGGAGACGGCATTGCATACCGGGCAAGCTGCGTTTGGCCAGGGTGATGTGTCGGCGTTAGCGATGCCGATCAAAGTGCGTGAGCAGGTGATCGGCGTGATCGACGGGCGCAAGCCCGATGGCAGCGTATGGACATCCGAAGAGGTTGACTTGCTGGCAGCGCTGACTGACCAGTTGAACGTGGCGTTGGAGAGCGCGCGGCTGTATCTGGAAACCCAGCGCGCCGCCGCTCGCGAGCGCACGATCGGTGAGGCCACTGGCCGCATCCGCGAGTCGCTCGACATCGAGGCCGTGCTTAAAACGACGGCGAATGAGATCCGCCAGGCCCTCGATCTGGACACCCTGGTGATTCGCCTGGCGACGCCGGAGACCGACGACGTATCCAGCCTGGCGTAGAAAGGACGTGACTATGTGGGAAAATATGAAGCGGTTCCTGTCGCCACCGGTCTTTGCCGGGGATGAAGAAAAGACGCGCATCGCAGCTTTGCTCAACGCCATCCTGTGGATTTTCGTCTTTATCTGCATCGCCGCGGGACTTTTCTTTCTCTTTTTGCCCAATCCGGAACTGTCTTTGCCCCTCGTGGGGACATTCCTACTCGTCAACGCCGCTTTGCTGTGGATGATGCGGCGCGGCCATGTCTCCGCTGCCAGCCTCTGGTTCCTGATCGGTTTCTGGATATTGATGACCTCCGTATGCGTCTTTTTGGGTGGCACGCAATCTGCTACGTATTGGAGCTACGTTGTCATCGTCGTTGTCGCCGGTTTGCTGCTGGGAGGACGCGGGGGCATCATTTTTGCCGGACTGAGTGTGGTTGCTACGTTGGGCATTACGCTGGCCCAGACTGCTAACCTGTTGCCCTCGGCGCTCGGCGCTAGAACGCCTATGGAACAATGGTGGCCGTTGAGCCTGTTTGTGATGGCTACGGCGGGACTGCTCAACCTGGCCTCGCGCAGCTTGCAGGAGGCTCTCCAGCGCGCCCATAACTACGCCGCTGAACTGGAAGAACAACGTGCCGGCCTGGAAGTCACCGTGGAAGAACGCACGCGCGAGCTGGCTCGCCGCACCCGTTATCTGGAAGTGACGTCTGCTATTGCGCGTGAGGCGACTTCCGAACTGGAACTCAACGCGCTGATGACCAATGTCGTCAATTCGATCAGTCGTCAATTTGGCTTTTACCACACCGCCCTGTTCCTGATCGATCCTACGGGGGAATGGGCCGAGTTGCAAGCGGCCTCCAGCGAAGGCGGGCTTAAAATGCTGGCGCGTGGCCATCGTCTGCGCGTGGGACAGGAAGGTATGGTCGGCTACGTTTCACGGCGCGGCCAATCGCGCATCGCGTTGGACACGGGGCAAGATCGTGTGTTCTTCGGCAATCCCGATTTGCCCTTGACCCGATCGGAAGCCACGTTGCCGTTGCGCACGCGTGGGCAGGTGATCGGCGTGCTGGATGCGCAGAGTTCCGAGCCAGAAGCGTTCACCCCAGAAGACGTTGCGGCGCTGCAATCCCTGGCGGACCAAATTGCGACAGCCATCAACAACGCCCGCCTGTTCCGGCAGGTCGAGGAAAGCGCCGCTGCCGAGCGCCGCGCTTTTGTGAGCAACCGGCAAACCATACTGCCCGCCGGCGACACCTGGACGCCACAAATGCAAGCTGCACTCACCCAGGGGCAGATGGCCGCTGATGCCCGGAACACCGCCCTCGCCATCCCGATCAAAGTGCGCGACCAGGTTATCGGTGTGATTGACGGACGCAAGCCCGATGGCGGCGGCCAGTGGACACAGGAAGAGATTGCCTTGATGCAGGCGCTGGCCGAACAATCCGCGTTGGCTTTGGAAAGCGCGCGCTTGTATCAGGATACCCAACGCCGCGCGGTCCGCGAGCGCATGGTGGGTGAGGTGACCGGGCGCATCCGCGAGACGTTGGATGTGGAGGCCGTGCTCAAGACAGCCGCCGACGAAATCCGCCAGGCGCTGCAACTGAAACGCCTGGTCGTGCGCTTGGGCGCGCCGGATGAGGATACCGCGCCGCATAATGAGAAAGGACACCAAGATGTGGGACAAGATTAAGCAGTTTCTCGCGGCTCCTGTCTTCCCCGACGATGAGGAAAAGACGCGCATGGCAGCGTTGCTCAATCCGTTGTTGCTGAGCTTGTTTGTGGTGGATGCGCTTGGCGCTTTGGCGGTTCCGCTCGTCTTTGCCGAAAAACTGGGCAGCGCTATTGCTGTTCTGCTTATCTTCGTCGTTGCGCTTGTGGCGAAGATATCGATGCAGCAAGGCCATGTGCGACCGGCAGGTTTGGTATTCATCGCCGGCACGTGGCTTCCTATAACGATAATTTTTCAGCTTTCCGCTCAACGCAGTTTTTCCGGCGTCCTCCTGTTCAGCAGCACTGTGATTGCCGGCCTGGTCTTGGGACGGCGGGCTGCCGTCATTGTTGCCGTTCTGAGCAGCCTCACCTCATTGCTGGTCTACATTGCGGCTGAACTGGGCCATCCGTTGCCCAATATCTTCCCTGCCCCGCAGTTGGCCAACTGGGTGACGTTTACGATTGGGCTGGTGATGGTGGTTGCGCCGTTGAACCTGGCCTTACGTAGTTTGAACGCGGCCTTGAACCGCGCGCGGAGCTACGCCGAAGAGTCAGAACGGCAGCGCCTACAGATCGTGAGCCTGGCTGAGAAAGATGCGCTAGACCTCAAACGTCGCACCGCCTACCTGGATGCCGCCACACAAATTGCCGCTGAGGTTGCCGCGGCAGAACGTGATCTATCAGTGCTGCTGCACCGTGTTGTTGAGGTGATCAGCCGGCAGTTTGGGTTCTACCATACAGCTATCTACTTGTTGGATGATACCAGGCAGTGGGCCGTTCTGCAGGCGGCTTCCAGCGAAGGTGGGCAGCGCATGCTGCAACGCCACCACCGTCTGCGCGTCGGTGCGGAGGGCATGGTTGGGGCAGTGGCGGCTCATGGACAATACCGCATTGCGCAGGACGTCGGCGCTGATACATACTTCTATCGCAGTCCAGACTTGCTCGAAACGCGTTCCGAGATCACCCTCCCTTTGCGCGCACGCGATGAACTTATCGGTGTGCTGGACGTGCAAAACACAGATATAGACACTTTTGTTGATGAAGACGTGCATATCTTACAGACATTGGCCGATCAGGTCGCGGTGGCTGTGAGCAACGCGCGTTTGTTGCGCCAGGTTGAGGAGAGCGTTGCGGCTGAGCGCCGCGCCTATGGCCGGGTTGTACGGGAGGCCTGGCGCGAATTGCTCAGCGCGCGTCCTAACCTGGCCTTTGCCAGTGACGAGAGCGGCGTCGCGCCCTTCACTGTCTGGGAGCCGCAGATGAAGACGGCGCTGCAGACTGGACAAGCAGTCGGCGCAGGCGACGGTTTGGCTATCCCCATCCGGATTCGCGATCAAGTCATTGGCGTGATTGACGGACGTAAACCCGATGGGACAACCTGGAAACAGCATGAAATCGACCTGTTGCAAACGCTGACCGAACAATTGAGCACGGCGTTGGAGGGCGCGCAACTTTACGAGGATACCCAACGTCGCGCCGCTCGTGAACAGTTGGCGCGTGAGATCACGGCAGAGATGCGACGCTCGTTGGACGTCACGACTGTGTTGCAAACGGCGCTCCATCAACTGCGGACTTCACTGGGTCTCACCGAAGCCGAAGTATGGATCGAGGAAACGTCTTCAGAGTCCACCTCCGTCTCCCCCCCATCGGAGGGGATTACGGTGGGGATGTAAGCATAGAGGGATACGATGTTCAAGTGGATCAAAAACTACTTCACATTGCCGGTATTTGAAGATGACGAACAGACGCGGCGTGCGCGGCTCCTGATCGCCATCCTGGTGCCGCTTGCGGTGGTCACCGTTGTTACGATTTCGATTATGGTGGCGCTGAATGGTTTCCCGCGCCGATTCGCGGATGCAAGCCCCATCTCCGCGTCAGTGTTCATCGTCGCCGCCACATTGGCAGCCTTTCCTCTTGTCCGTCGTAGATTCCCCACTGGACTGGCAATCCTCATTCTGACCTTGCTTTGGGGGGTATGCGCCAGTTGGATCTTGTCTACAGAGGGATTGAGTGGTGGTTATACCAGTTGCGCCTTTGTGTTGGTGATTGTGCTGGCTGGCTTGTTGTTGGGGCCGCGTGGCGCTATGGCGTATACGTGGCTGTCGCTTGTCGTCATTGTGTGGACAGCCTATGCCGAAACCCAGGGCATGATCCCCGGTCGCACGGGCCTTGGGTTGGTGGACGTCATGATCATCTGCGTCGTCGTGCTGTTGACGGGTGTTTTCCTGCGCTATGCGATGAAGAGCATGCAAGATGCGATCACTCGCGCCCGGCTTTCCGCGCAGGCGCAAGCAGCGGCCAACCGCGAGCTGGAAGCCATCCGCCGCTCGCTGGAAGAACGTGTAGAGGCGCGCACGCAGGATTTGCTATCCCGCTCGACGCTGTTATTGACTGCCATCGAATTGGGCCGTGCCGCGGCTTCCTTGCGCGATCTGGATGAGTTAGCGTCCCGTATGCCACAGATGATCGCCGAGCAGACGGGTTTCTATCACGTGGGCCTCTTTTTGATGGATGAATACGGAGAATTTGCCATTCTGCGCGGTACGAATAGTCCTGAGGGACAACGCATGATGGCGCAAAATTCTCGCGTGGCGCTTGGCGCACCGGATGAACTCTTGGGTACGGTGACTGCAAAACGCGAACTCCGCGTCGCAGTGGATACCGGACCGAATGCCGTCTCATTTGCCGACTCGCTGTTCCCCCGTACCCGTTCCGAGTTGGCGTTGCCGTTGATTGCCGGGGATCGTCTGGTCGGCGCGTTGGACTTGCATAGCACAGAAAGCGATATTTTGACCGACCAGATGATTGAAGTGCTGCGCTTGTTGGCCGATCAAATTGCGATTGCGATTGAGAGCGCGCAGCTCTTTGCCCAGAGCCAGGCCGCGCTGGCTGCGGAAATGCGCGCTTATGGTACAGTCAGTCGTGAAGCCTGGCGGGAGATAACGCATGTTGAAGGCGCCGAAGGCGGCTTGCGCTTCCTCTCCGACGCGCCTGGTATTATCCGTCCAGCCTCCGGAGAAAAGCCTGTGGTTATGCAGCAGGCGCGACAAACCGGGCGTAGTGTCGTCCAGCCGGCGGCTGCGGAAGTCGGGGCCACGTTAGCCGTTCCGATCCAGATCCGCGAAGGCGTCAGCATCGGCGCTTTGCGGTTGAATAAATCCAGTTGGGGTGAGGATGAAATTGCCCTGGTCGAGACGCTGACCGAACAGCTCGGAGCCGCTCTGGAAAGCGCCCGCCTGTATCAGGAGACCCAACGCCGCGAGGCGCGCGAGCGCATTACCCGTGAGATCACGGAAGACATCCGCCGCTCGGTCGATATGGAGGTCATCCTGAAATCCGCCGTGAGCAACCTCGGAGAAGCCTTGGGCGTCCCCCGTACCTACGTCCGCCTGATGTTGGGTGAAGAGTCGGCAGTCATGATGGCACCGGGCGAAGAACCCTCCCCCGTGGCCACCCCGGGCGCAGAACCGCCGGATGAACTGCCGCCGAACGAACCTTTACCCGTGGACGGCGGGCCCCCCTCTGCCATACCGGTTAACGATATGGCTGGTGGCCCCGTCACCTCAGCGGAAATGCCAGACGCCAGCA
>JAKJAB010000012.1:9054-24940 GCA_022707725.1 Chloroflexota bacterium
TTGAGGGGGAGCGGACCTTCGTTGAAGGAGATGAGCACGATGAGCCATAAAGATGCAAGCCACAGCAGCATGCGCAGCGTTCGCGCTTCTGGCGTCCGTTCACCTGTCTCCCCGCGCCGGGAAGTGACCGCTCCGCTAACGGCCACCTCTGCCGACGCGGCGGGGGCTATGCCGGCGTCATTCTCCCAGGCTGACGAAGTTCGTGCCGCTATGCACTTCTATGACCTGGCGCGCCTCAGCCCGGATGTGTTCTGGGAAATGGATGTTGACGGGAACTACCTCTATTGCTCGGAGCGGATTCTCGATGTGTTGGGATATACACCGGCTGAAATGCTATCGCGGACGTTTTTCGATCTCTTGCCAGCCGCCGCAGATGCGTCTGCCGATGAGACCGCGGCGACGAAAGCCCGCGCTTTGCTGGCCGAAGGGCGGGAGTTCCAGCTCGAAGTTCGTCACATCGCCAAGGATGGCCGTGAGGTGCTGCTCAACGTCACCGGGAGTCCGGTGTTGGACGCCAGCGGGCGCGCGCGCAGCTACCGCGGTTTCTCTCGAGACGTCACCGCACAGCGGGCGCTCGAATCGCATCACACCCTGCTGTGCCAGGCTCTCGACCTAAACCCCAACTTCTTCTTCATCCGTGACCGCGAAGGCCGCTTCGTCCTGGCCAACAAGGCGATAGCCGATGCCTACGGCACCACCCTCGACAACCTTATCGGCAAAACCGATACTGATTTCAACGTCGATCCGGATGAAGTCGAGGCCATCCGGCGCGGCGACTTGGAGGTAATGGAGTCCCGTCAGGACAAATTCATCCCCGAAAGCCCGATCCTTCGCCAGGGACGGTGGGTGCAGACAACCAAACTGCCAATCGTGGACGCGGACGGCGTCGCGCGGCAGGTCCTCGGCATTTCCAGCGACATCACCGAACGGGTGCAGATGGAACAGACCATCCAGACCTCGCTGGAGCGTCGTGGACGTCAGGTGCAAACCAGCACCGAAATCGCGCAGGAAATCGCTGCCGCCGCTGCCCTGGATGAGCTTTTCGAACGGGTCGTCACCCTCGTAAAAGAACGCTTTGGCTATTACCATGCCCAGATTTTCCGCTACGATGCATCTGCCAGAACGATGCGCGTTGTTGTCGGCTATGGGATAGTCGGCGCGCGTATGCTGGCCGCCGACCATGCCGTGCCGATGGGACGGGGCGTAGTCGGTACGGCGGCATCCACCGGTCGCCCGATGCTGGTTCCCGACGTCACACGCGACCCCGACTGGGTCCCCAACACGTTTTTGCCGGGTACGCGCGGCGAGTTGGCCGTGCCGATCAAACTGCGCGATCAAATTCTCGGTGTTCTCGACGTGCAGAGCAACATCACGAATGCGCTGACCCAGGAGGATCAACTGCTGCTCGAAGGGCTGTGTGGCCAGATTGCCATCGCCATCCACAACACGCAACTGCTCGAATCCGCCAACACCTTCCGGCAGGTCATCGCTTCCTCCGGACAGGGCATCACCATCGCCACCCTGGATGGGGCGTTGACCTACGCCAACCCGGCCTTCTGTGCGTTGGTTGGCGCATCCGATCCCCAGGCGTTGGTG
This sequence comes from Chloroflexota bacterium, assembly GCA_022707725.1. GTDB lineage: Bacteria > Chloroflexota > Anaerolineae > B4-G1 > SLSP01 > DSWT01. Next base: position 10,651 of record JAKJAB010000012.1, read on the forward strand.
GGGCAGTCGCTCTTCTCCTTTTATCCCAAGAGCCTTCAGACCCGGCTGCGCAAAGAAATCCTGCCGCTCCTGATGGAGCAGGGTCACTGGCAGGGCGAACTGGCTGTATTGACGCGCTCTGGCGCAGAGGTGCCCACCTTGGAAAACCTGGCGATTGTGGCGGATGAAGCGCCCACGGGTGAGCGGGGCGAACCGCGCTATCTGACCCGTCAGGTGAGCGACATCACTGCGCGCAAGGAGATGGAGGAGGCGCTGGCCATGGAGCGGCACCTCCTGCATGCGCTGTTGGACAACGTGCCCGATCACGTCTACTTCAAAGACCTCGAAAGCCGTTTTTTACGCATCAGCACCGCCAACGCGCGCTGGCTCAACGTGGCCGATCCGTCCGTCGTGTTGGGCAAAACAGACTTCGATTACTTCGCCCCGGAGCACGCGAACAAGGCGCTGGCCGACGAGAAGCTTATCCTCCGGACCGGGAAACCGTTGTTGAATGTGGAGGAAAAGGAAGTTTGGCCCGATGGCCGTGTGACCTGGGTGTCCACCTCTAAAATGCCGTTGCGGAACCTGGCGGGCAACATCATCGGTACGTTTGGCATCTCGACCGACATCACGGCGCGCAAACTGGCTGAGATGGAGCGTGAGCGCTTGCTGGCCGAGATGGAAGAGCAGTCTGCGCAACTGCGCAGCGTCGTGGAGGATATGACCCTCATCCAGGAGACGATGACGGCCTTGACGGCGACGTTGACTTCTGATGAAGCGGTTGTCGCCCTGATGCGCTCTACCGTCACCGCGCTCAAGGCAGACCGGGCTAGTATATTTACGGTAGATGGAGATCGATTGACTCGCGTGGGGTTATATCCTATCGATGACGTTCAACGCACGCGGATCGGCGAGGTTATCTCGCTGGAAGATTATCCCTTGACCCGGCAAACGATTGAATCCCGCCGCGCATCCTCCACCACTGTCGATTCGCCCGAGTTGCAGGAACATGCGCGACGCACTTTTAGAGCTACTGGAATTTTTGCTAATGCCGCGGTACCCTTGATCGGACGCCAGGGCGTGGTGGGGCTATTGGTGGTCAGCTTTACGACACCTGGACGTGCTTTTACGGAACACGATATACGTATATTGAAGATGTTGTCCGACCAGACCGCATTGACGTTCGAGAATATCCGCTTGCTGGAACAGACGCGCGCGCGCGTCGAGCGGGAGCGCCGGGTCCGCGCAATGACTGACAGGATTCGGCGCGGCGTCGATCGGGATGCGATTATGCGCACGACGTTGCAGGAACTGAGCCAGATGTTCGACGCGCGCGAGGCCGTTATCCGTCTGGGCAGTCAGGAGCGTCTACTTGCCAGAGACGACGAATCGCCAAGCGACTGAGCAGGTTTGCAACCATCAGGCTAACCAAAGGGAGGTGCCTTTATGCCATACCGAATGCATATGGAAGACGACGGGATTTTACGAATTGACTTTGCCGGGGGGACGTTGGAACACAATGAGGTGGATGATTTTGTGCGGGATTTCACCGTCTACCTGGACGCTGTCACGCCCGAAGCGCCCCTGCGCGCTTTGACGATTGCCCCTCAGTCCGGGGCGAAGCTCGTCTCTAAGGCGCGCAAAGTCCTTGCTGACCTTAACCTGGACCCGCGTTTGGGCAAAGCGGCGACGGTGACCCTGGACCGTTACACGCGCGTTCTGGTGGGCTTTATCCTTAAAGCCACCGGGCGCAATAACATTCGCTTTTTTGATGCTGAAGAAAAGGCGTTGGCCTGGTTGCAAGAATAGGGGGAACGATGGCCCATCAATTACAGTTTGAGAGCGATGGCGTTTTGCGTTTGACGTTCATCGGCGATACGGATCGCCGCGGCGCCGGGCAGTTGGCGGCGGATCTCGCTTCTATCCTGGAACAGGCGGAGAAACCATTGCTCATTCTGTGGGACGATACGCGTGGGGGAAAAGCCAGTTCCGATGCGCGTAAAGTCTACGCTGACTTCAACCGCGATCCGCGCGTCGGCAAAGTGGCTATTTTTGGGGCGCAACGCTATGGGTTTGTACTCGGTGAATTTGTGTTGAAGCTCACCGGGCGCGACAATGTCCGTTTCTTCAATAACGAAACTGAGGCTCGCGCCTGGCTCCTGGCGTAATGTGACAGCGATACCCGACGATATGATCGTGCTGGGAACATAGAAAAAGGATTTTCGATGGCCGAAATGACATTGCAAGCATATCAGCAGTTGGTCGAAACGCAGGGACGCGAATTGCTCAACGTCATCCAATCCGTGGCTATGGGCGACCTGGACGTGGAGGTCGAAGTCCCAGAAGGCATCGACGTGTTTTCCGACCTGGCCGTTGGGATTCAAATGATGATCGACGATCTGCGCGCTATGATGCGCGATGAGAACCAGGCTCGCCTGGTTGAACGTCAAAGCCAGGCGCTGCTGTCTGTGGTGCAGTCCGTCGCCCTGGGCGATCTGGATGTTGTGGTTGATGTCCCCGAAGGGATGGAGGAACTGTCGGAGTTGGGCATCGGCATCGAGATGATGGTGGACGACCTTCGCGCGATGCTGCAAGAACAGGAGCGGGCGCGAGCGGAGGTCGAAGCCTCGCGCCAGCAGTTGGAAAAGAACCTTGAGGAGATGCAGGCGGTGCAGCGGCGTTACGTTCAACAGGAATGGTCCGGTTATGCTGCGGAAGTTCCCAGCTACATCTACTCCGCCGGCACCGCTGCCCCACAGCCCCTTGCCGGGGAAGCCTTGCCGGAGGCGTGGCGGGCGACGCTCGACGCTGCACTCACGCACGGTAAAGCTGTGGTCGCCGCGGAAGACGAAGCTGCGCGCGCGCTGGCGTTGCCGATTACGTTGGGCGGTGAGACCATCGGCGTCTTGGGGTTAACCCGTCAGGGAACTGCAACCTGGAACACTGACGATATGGCAGTGGTCGGCGAAATCGTCGAACAGGCTGGCTGGGCGTTGGAGAACCAGCGCCTCTTCGACGAAGCGCTGCGCGCGCGGTCGCTACTGAGCAAGCAGGTGCGCGAATTGGATTGTTTGAACGATATTGGTCGCAAAATTGCCGAATCGCCACCGACCCCGGAGCTTCTGCGCTGGACGGCTGAGCGGATACCGCAGGCTATGCAATACCCCGACATTTGCCTGGCAGTGATTGAGTATGAGGGGCGTTTCCACGGTGATATTGATGCGATTGACCTGTCCCGTCAGATGGTGGCCGGGATGCGCATCGGTGATGAACTGATTGGACGGGTGCTGGTCGCTTATCGTGAGGATCATGCTTTCCTCGATAGTGAGAGTACTTTGTTGGGTGACATCACCCGCCGCTTAACTGGTCACATCGAAAACCGCCGTCTTCTGGAACAGACCGAGATGCGCGCCAGGCATGAGCAGGCGTTAGTGGAGATCGCAGCGGCGATCGGTAGCAGTGAGGACCTCGAAGGCGTGTTAGGAACGTTGCCCACCATCGTTGCACCGCTGCACCAACTGGCTCCAGTAGATTTGCTGTCGGTGGCAACCTACAATCCCGGTGAAAACGAAGTGACCGTTTTTGCCGTCGTGATGGAAACAGATGTCGAACATTTCAGCCCGCCGGGTACACGATTGCCGCTGGAAGGTTCCGCGCCAGGATGGGTGGTCACCCATGAGCGGCCATGGCGCGAGGACGATATGCGCAAAAAACCAGTTTTTCCTGAGGATATGCACTTGATCGCAGAGGGCGTTGTTGCCCGGCTCATTTTGCCGTTGCGCTTCGGGGAGCGGATCATCGGGACCTTGAATCTGGCGAGCAAGCAAGCTGCCGCGTTCACCCCAGCGCGGGTGTCGCTGCTGACCCAGGTGTCGAACCAGTTGGCCCAGGCGATCGAACGCGCCCGTCTGCTGGCCAGCACGCGCGCCGCTCTGGCAGCGGAGGCTGAGACGCGCCGCAGCTACGAGCGCCGTGACTGGGAGGCCTACCTGCAAGAGCATCGCAAATTGCGTCAGAACACGTTCGTCTACGACCGGGGCGAAGTCAACTTGGCGCCCGATTTCTGGCGTCCAGAAATGCGGCGTGCTCTGCGTGACGTGACACTGGCGACCTCTACTCAGCCTCACCCTGGAACGGAAGAGCCGGTTGATGGCAGCGCGGATAACCGCGTGGGGCTGGCCGTGCCCATCGAAATGCGCGGTCAGGTGATCGGTATCCTCGGTGTCGAGGACCCGGAAGGCCAGTGGCGCAGTTCGGCGGACCACCTGGCGCTGATCCAATCCGTCGCGCAGCAGTTGGGGCAGGCATTGGAGAGCGCGCGTCTGCTCGAGGCCACCCAACGCCGCGCTGCGCGTGAAGAGCGCACGCGCCAGATCGTCGATAACATTCGCGCCGCGCCCTCGATTGAGGAAGCCGTCAGGCGCGCCGTCCAGGAAATCGGGCGCGTCTTGAACGCTTCCGAACTGGTCGCGCGTTTGGGGACGGAAGACCTCTTAACGTCTCCTGAGGAGACGGCGGCGCTACCGCACGCAATGCAAGCGCAAAAGTAGGACTTTCCGTGTATTCCTAGGGGTTAATTTTCAAAAGAAGAGGAAGGCTTATGAATAACGTAGGATCTGCATCTGCCGACGTGCTTGGCGTCACTGACCCAGTGGTCGAAGACCGGTTGCGTCGTTTTCACCTTTTGCGAGCTTCAGGATGGATTGCTTTCACGGCGTTCTCTGTTTTTATAGCAGGGTATTTGATCGCCCTTTTCTTCGTCCCTGATTTCCCCATCCTGTTGATTGCTCTGGACATAGTTGCCATACTTTCCATGCTTGTTGTGGTGAGGTTGTTGGCGCGTGGGAATTTTAACTCGGCCTTGTTATTTTTTACCTTCAGTTTGACCTTGATTCTTTTTCTGTCTCTCTACTTCATAAACGGCGCTAGGGGTCCGATAGTCTTGACCTTCCCGTTGATCGTGCTGATCGCTTCCGAAGTTGGAGGGCAACGTTACGCTCGTATTACCGTTGTAGCTCACGTCCTGCTCTATGTGGCGTTTATACTGCTGGAGTCTCTGGGCGTCATTACGCCTTACCAGATGCCGGAATTCGGGTTATGGTTGATCTGGGTGGCAATCTTCATCGTAGCGGCTGTTATAATGTTGGTGGTCAACCAGCAATCCGTTACTTTTACGCGGGCTTCCTTCTCTGCTGCGCAAAAACGCGAAGAATCGTTGGTGGTTATGAGTCAACGGGCTGAGGCTGCGGCTCTCGCTGAACGAACGGCGCAACAGCAGGCGCTTAGAACGGCGCAGCAACTTCAAGAGGTAGTCCAGGAATACGCGACTTATTTGGAACGCATCGCTGCTGGAGATTACAGTGCTTCCTTGGACCTGAGCGCGTTGGCCGAACGACCAAACTTGCCGCCGGAATTACTCAGTCTGGGCCAGTACGTTAACACGACAGTTGCCAGTTTGGTGACGGCGCTGGATGAAGCGCAAAAAGTGCAACAGACCTATACCCGCCAGTCCTGGGAAGATCTGATGCAGGCCAGACGCGCGCCGGCTGGCTATCGTTATCGCGCAGATGGAACTGATGCTACCTCTGGGATCGAGGTGGATGAAAATGCCTGGCTCCCACCGATGACACAGACGGTGCGTTCCAGAGACGTGACGGTTGGCGCGCAGGAATTGGCGCTCCCCATTGCTTCGGGTGCGCGCGCACAACTGATTGGCGCGCTGGGTGTGCGGCGTGAGCAGGACGAACCATGGAGCGAGGATGAGTTAGCCCTGGTGACGACCGTGACCGACCAGTTGGCCCAGACGTTGGAAAACCTGCGCTTGCTGGATGAGACCACCCGCCGTGCGGCCCGCGAGCAAATGGCCGGCGAGATCACGGGGCGTATCCGCGAAGCTGTGGAAATCGAGGCGGTCTTGGAGCGCGCTTTGAGCGAGCTGGGCCGCGCCGTGGCTGCCGAGCGCGGTACGGCGTATCTGGCGCTGAGCGAGCAGGAAGAAACGCCATAGGGACAAGAGCATCCATTATGAGGGATTGACTATGATGAAATCAAGGACTGAACGAAGGGCTGCTATTGCGGCGGCTTGGGAGCGCTTTGTGGCCGTCGATGTTGTCGACGACGAAGAAGCGCGTGTGGGACGCCTTTTCTGTGTGATGATGGTGCTAACGTTTGGGCTGGCGCTGACATTGGTGTTGATTTTCGTGATTGCTACATTGCGGGGCATGTTCGCCGATCCCTGGCTGGGATGGCTAGGCACGGCTTTCCCGCTGGTTTTTGTGCCTTTATCCGTCGTCAGTTTCTACCGCGCCAAGCGGGGATATGTGTCCTCGACATCCCGCCTATTTGTGTGGCTCAACTTTATCGGGATCGCGTTGGCTGTTTTGGTCTTCGATGGCGTCAATTCCCCTGGCTGGCTGCTCTTCTTTTGGCCGGTGACGTTAGCCGGGATGTTTTTGCGACCGGTGAGTTCGGTGCGGATGGCGTGCGGTGTCTTGCTGTATTATGCCGCCCTCGTTCTGTTAGCGAACAACCTTTTCGGTGGGGTGACGTCAAGTTTGTCTTTTGAACTCTTTTACTATCTGATCCGCGCCTTTGGGCTGTTGATGCTGGTTGCTACAGCCGGTTTCGTGACCTACCTGAGCATGAATAGCGTGCGCCAGAGCCTGGTCCGTACACAGCAGATCAGCCGGGACCTGCGCGGGACACAGCGTACACTGGAAAGACGGGTTGCCGAGCGTACGGACGAGTTGGCAAGACGTGCCGAACAATTCAAGACGATTGCCGAGCTTAACCACGCCATTGCCTCCATTTCGGACATACAACAGTTGTTGGACACTGCCGTGCACTTGATTGCCGAACGTCTGGGGTATGATCACGTCGGCATCTTCTTCGTCGATCCCAATGGGGAATGGGCTGTGCTGCGTGCGGCTTCTTCGGAGGGCGGGCAAATTATGTTGGCGCGGGGGCACCGGCTGCGTGTCGGGCGGCAGGGTATTGTGGGCTTCGTTGCCGAGACGGGCTTGCCCCGGCTGGCGTTCAACGTCGGCCAGGATGCCGTCTGGTTCAATAACCCCGATCTGCCGTACACCAAATCGGAGGTGAGCCTGCCATTGATTGCGCGCGGGCAGACGGTCATCGGCGTGTTGGACATTCAAACGCGCGTTGCCGCAGCTTTTACCGCGGAAGACGTGACCGTGCTGCGCATCCTGGCCGATGGCATCGCCGTCGCCGTAGCGAATGCGTTCTCCATGGAGGAGACAACGACAGCATTGGCGCGTTTGGAACGTTATCAAGAGCAGGATGCGCTGCGCGCTTGGCGGCAGGCGCTGTCCCGGCGGCAGATGCAGATCGGCTACACGTTCGATTCGGGCTTTGTCTACCCGGCGCAGGCTGATGCTGCATCCGACGTCGCAACTGCCCAAGCGATGACAGACGTGACAACGCAGATCACTGACGCCGGGCAGTATCTCCTGTTGGCGCCGATCCGCATCCAAAACCGCAACGTGGGTGTGCTCTCCTTCGAGAAATCCGACCCGTGGGCCGAGGAGCAAGTCGAGTTGGCGCGCTTTGTGGTGGAACAGTTGGATCTGGCATTGGATAACGCCCGTCTGCTGGAAGAAACACGGTTGCGCGCTATGCAGGAGCGCGCCCGCAGTGATATCGTGGGGCGGGTGCGCGATGACCAGCACCGATGCTATCTTGCGCAATGCCGCGCGCGAGTTGGGGCTGGCCCTGCAGGTCGAGCGCAGCCGCATCCAATTGCTGCCGCCTGGTGAAGGTCGCCTCGCGGATCAGCCGCAGGAGTAAATGAGGCCGGTATGAAACGCCATTTGCGTGTATGGGGATTGATCATTACCTTGAGCCTGCTGGTCGCGTGCAGTCCGACGCCGACCGCCGCGCCATTGCCAACGCCTGTTCCGGTACGTGGCAAACTGCGCCTTTTCCTGGTCAACAGCTATGCCGAAGACGATTTTTGGTCGCAGCAGGTGCGGACGGGGATTCTGGAGACATTGGCGCGCGGAGGATATACGAGCGTCGATGGCACACTGGAAATGGAAACCTTTCACATGGACGTGCGGCAGGTCTCGGTAATTTATGAGGCCACGCCGGCAGCACTCCGGGCTGTTGAGAAGCTCATGGAATTCGAGCCTGACATTGTGATTGTTTCCGGCGACGAGGCGACACGCACCATCATTCCGTTGTACTTCGATCCCACACTGCCCTTTGTTTTCTGTGGCGTCAATAGCGCCCGGAGTCTGGAGGGGGTGGACTACGCTAACGTAACCGGCATTTTGGAGTCGCAGCACCCGGTGCAAACCGTCGCGCTGGCGTACGCTTTAATCGAAGGCGCACAGCAGTACATGGTCCTCGGTGATGGCTCCGTATCGGGCAAGGCCCGCGCCCTGTCGGCTTATGGCGCTTTGCTACAGAGCGAGTATGGCACGCCTGCACCGCGGTTCCGGATGGCGCCAACCTGGGCGCAGTGGCAAAGAACGGTGTTGGAGGAGGCGAGTGGGGTGGATTTCATCTTGCTGGCGAGCCATCAAGGTGTCACCGATGCCGCCGGACAGTTGATCGATGAAAAAGAGGTCATCGCCTGGATGCTGGAGAATTCTCCCGTGCCGGTTTTTGCTTTAACGAACATTGCCATCATCAATGGGGCGGTGGGCGGCCTGGTTTCGTATGGCTATGAAGAGGGTGTTTCGGTCGGAGAGGTTGTACTGCGCCTTGCCGCAGGCGAGCAGCCGGCGGATATCCCCATCCATGGGCCAGAACGCAATCTGCTGGCGATCAATCTGGCATCCACACGCCATTGGAATTTACGCATCCCCGTCACGTTTCCGATTGCGGCGCGCATTTACAGCAGCCTGCCGGCGGCACAAGGAGGTCAATAATGTCATCTAGGGGCTTGAGCCTGCGCTGGCGTATGATCCTGATTATCGCGGGTATCCCTTTGGTGCTGCTCATCCCGGTGTTCATCTACGTGGCCAACCAATACCGGAACGCTTATCGTCAGGTTTACTGGGGTAAAGGAGACCTGATCACGATCCAATTACAGCAAACGATACAAACCGTCGCGCCGTACGTGGAGACGATTCAGGATGCGCCGGGATTAGCGCCGTTTTTGCAGCAGATTGTGGTGAACAACCGCGAGTTCGACTTTCTGGCGCTGGTCGATAGCGCGGGGTGGGTGATCGAACATTCCACCCCAGGCTTAAAAGGGACGAGAATTATCGAATTGGCCGGGTTGGATGTGAACGTACCAGAGTTGCGTGAAATGCCCGCGTTTGGCCCTATTTATCTCATTTCGCGCGCCGTGCCCATGCCGGGCGATACGAGCCGTCTACTCTATATTGTGGTCGGCGAGCGGGCCAGCATCGTCGATCCCCAGATGACGGCGTTGTGGCTGGCCGGCGCGTTGGCAGCGGTGGGCCTTATCTCGTTGTTGCACTTTTCGATGCGGGCGCTCATCCTCAGCCCGCTGAGCCGCCTGGTTGAAGGCGCGCGCATCATCGGCGCCGGGAATCTGGCGTATGCGATCCCGGTGGAGCGGGAAGACGAGATCGGTGTGTTGGCCCAGGCGTTTAATGACGGCGCCGCCCGGCTACGCGATATGATCGGCGGTCTGGAACAGCGGATTGCAGAGCGCACCGCCGCGTTGGAACGCAAAACAGCGCAACTGGAAACCGTCAGCCTGGTGAGCAAAGAGGCCGCGCAGGTGCGTAACGTGGTGATGTTCCTGGAAACTACGGCTCACGCCATCTCAGAAAGATTCGGTTTCTACCACGTGGGCATTTTTATCCTCGATGACGCTAAGGTGTGGGCTATCCTGCGCGCCGCTTCTTCTGCGGGTGGGCAACGCATGTTGGCGCGCGGACACCGTCTGGAGGTGGGACAGACCGGTATCGTCGGCTTTGTCGCCGGTTCCGGCAAACCGCGTATCGTCTTCAACGTCGGTGAGGATACAGCCTGGTTCAACAACCCCGATTTGCCCGAGACCCGCTCGGAGATGGCCCTGCCACTGACAGTCGAAGATGAGGTCGTCGGCGTGCTGGATGTGCAGAGCGACGCCGCAGAAGCGTTCACTGATGACGACATCAGCACCTTACAGCTGTTGGCCGATCAATTGACCGTGGCCCTCAACAACGCGCGCGCTTTGGAGATGATGGAAGGAGCGCTGGCCGAAGTCCGCGACATCCAGATCGACTACAGCCGTCAGGGATGGGCGCGGATCGCCGCGCAGTCACGTCCGTTGGCTTACGAGTACGACCGCGTGGACGTGAACCCCGTTCCGCCGTTGCCCGTGCCGACTGATTTGCGCGATGGGCGCGTTACCCGCGCGCAATTGATGGATGGAGGGGTGCCGGTGGTAATGGAGGCCCTGCGCGCCGGTGACCGGGTGCTAGGCTACCTGGGCCTCGCCGATTCGCAGCGCACCTGGTCCCCCGAAGAACTATCGCTGGTCGAAAGCGTGGGCGAGCAGATCGCGCTGGCGCTGGAGAACGCGCGGCTGTTCGAAGAATCACAGCAGAGCCAGCGCCAGCAGACACTCATCAGCAACGTCTTGCAAGTGGCATCCAACCCCGAACTAAGCTTCGAGGACGTACTGACCGAGATTGCCCGCATCCTGGCGCAGGCCCTCGGTATGGCCGCGGGAATTTTCACCTTCCCCGTGCCGAACGTGCCGCGTATTCAGCCCCACGCCGTCCTCGATTCCGCCGGTCACCAGCTTCCATTTCCGCAAGAAGTCCTCACGCTGTCTGATGAACATTTCACCTTCCTCCGCGGCCTGAATCGCGCAGAGTTGGGGCCGGTGCTTCCGTTGTTGGGTGGCATAGCTCTGTCGCAAGAGGCGCAGGAACAATTCGCTCCCTTCGACTTTGGGCGCGTCTTCTATGTCCCCCTGGGCAGCAGCGGGACACAGCACGGCTTTATCGTGATGTTGCAGTACCGGGACAACGTCTTGCCCCTCGATCCTGAAACCCGCGCGCTCATCCAGCGTCTGGCGAACCAGATCGAAGTGGTGTTGGACAACCTCACCTTGACGGAAGAAACGCAGCAACGATCCGAAGAACTGCGCTCCCTCTACAATATCTCGTTGGCTTTGAGCGAACTGCTTGAACCGGCGGATGTGTTGACGGCTATCGTAGAGCAAGGTGTGGCGCTGCTCCATGCCGATGGCAGTGGATTCTTCAGCTACGAACCGGACACCGATACGTTGATCCTGTCGCTGGATCGTGACGGCGACTTCGCCGATAAGCTCGGTTTCCGTATCTCACACGACGCCGGCCTGACCGGTAAAGCGATTGCCTCCCAGCAAACGCTCTTTGTAGAAGACTATAACATGTGGGAAAGCCGCCTCCCGTTGTACGAGAGCGCCCGCTTCCGCGCCATGATGGCGGTCCCCTTGATTGGCCGTTTTGGCCCACAGGGCGTGTTACTCCTCCGATCGAAGGACATCGCCGCGTTTAGTGAGCGTGAGGCGCGTCTGGCTAACTTGTTCGCGCAACAGGCGGCAGCGGCTCTCGATAACGCGCGGCTGAACAAAGACGCGCAACGCCGCGCCGAGGAATTCTCGCTGCTCTCGCAAGCCGGCATCGACTTGCTCCCGATCCGTGACATGGGGCAACTGTTGGATCGTGCTGCTGATTGGACGCGGCGTATCTTTGATGTGCCGCACGCTCTCATCTTCCTGCGCGAGGCTGAGACCGGTGCGTTTGTGGTCGGGCGTGCGGTGGATGTATCGGAGTATCTCGTGCAGGAGTCCGAAGACCGACAGCCCAGTCCTGGCGGTTTGACCGAAACGGTGATGAAGACGCGCAAGGGTCTGATTGTCCCGGATACCCGCGAAGACGCGCGGGAGAGCAGCCAACGTTTGGCCGGTAGCGGGTTGTTCACGCGCATGGGTGTGCCATTGCGTGTTGGCGAGGAGGTGTTGGGCGCGGTGCTCATCAGCGGGGTGGAAGCGAACCAGTTTAGCGAGCGCGAGTTGAACCTGCTGGAGTTCCTGGCAACGCAGGTTTCTTCGGCCATCCAGAACGCGCTGCAATTTGGTCGCACCGAAGCGGCGTTGAGTGTGGTGCGCCGGCAGGCTCGCTATCAAGCCAACGTCTCGCAGGCCGCGGCCCTGTTGACCGAGCGCGGCACCGACGCCGTCTCCGATGTGCTACGCTTGCTGGGTGAGGCTTCTGGTGCAGCAGGCGTGTTCTACCTGGAGTATCACGCGGTTGAAGATGCCACCACAGTTGCCGCCGGGGATGGGGATGAGACTGCCTCGCACTGGCAATCACGGGCTGTCTGGCTGGCCTCTGGCGGTGGTTTTGATGAGACGCAGCTATCTCTCGTCCCACTTGAACGGGTGCAGGTCTGGGCCGATGAACTGATCGGCCGGCCCTATTTGGTGCTCCAGCCTGATGCCCTCCACGGTGCGGAACGTCAACTGGTGCAGATGTTTGGGTTCAACACTTTGCTGCTGCTGACCGTGCGTGGGGAGGCTCTTTATCCCAACATCATCCTGCTAGGCCGCGCCGATGGCGATACGGTGTGGCAGGAGGAGGAAATCGTGGCGATGCAAACCGCCGCCGCTACGCTCTCCAACACCATCGCCCGCGAGCGCGTCTTCGAGGAAGTGCAGGCGTCACGTACCGAGACCGAGGCCCTCTATCGCGGTAGCGCCGAGCTGAACCTGGCGCAAACCTACGACGGCATCCTCAACGTGGTGCGCTCGTATACCGCGTTGGGCGAAGGCGCGCACCACGTCACCCTGCAGCTCTTCGACCGCGCGTGGACGGATGGGCAAGAGCCACATTATTCCGAGGTGGTCGCCCATTGGACAACGACGGATACCAACGCCCTGCGCCAGCGCTTTTACCTGGATGAATTTCCGCTGGCGCGTATGGTGGCGCGTGACCCCGGTTTGACACTCATTGACGATCCCGATCACGATGAGCGCTTAACACGACGGAATCGTGCGCTGTTCTCCCGCGTTTTTGGCGCGAAGAGCATCCTCTTCCTGCCCTTGATTGCCAGTGGGCAGCGCATCGGTTTCCTGCACGCGATGTACCCGGAGCAGGTGCGCTTCTCCGAGCAGGAGCGCCGTCGTCTCGAAAGCCTGACGCAGCAGGCGGCCATCGCTGCGCAAAACCGGCTGCAACTGCTGACGATCGAGGCCCGCGTCAACCGCGAGCGCATGATCCGCGAAATCACGGAGCGCATCCAGGCCGCGCCGGATGTTCAGGGCGTGTTGCAGGCTGCCGTGCGCGAATTGGGTCGCGCCTTTGGTACGCCGCGTAACATCATCCAATTCCGCCCACCGCCAGCGTCAGAGGATGAGAAAGCTGGCGATGACTCTGCTTGAAGAGTTGATCGCTAGGATTGGGACGTACATCCTTTGAGAGTGGGTATGGCTGTTTGAGGTGACGATGAAAAATATAGAGAAGAGCAAAGCAGAACTGGCCCAGGCCTTGCCTGTGGCGGGCGAACCGCCGCAAGCGCACACGACGGCCAATCCGATTCCCTGGAGCAGCTCTACGAACAGGCGCGGCGTCACGCTGAGCAGTTGGAGACGTTGAGCGTCATCGAATCTGCACTCTCCGAAACTACGACCGAGACCGAGATGCTGGACGTGTTCATCCTGGCTGTGCGTGACCCCGCGCATCTCACGGCCTGGTTGCTTTATGCGAACGTTGATGCTGCTGATCCTGGGAATGCGCCGGCTACACAAATCGTGGCTTCCTGGCGCGATGGCAGTATTCAGGGCGATGACCCTTTGCTCAACCGCCCGTTGCCGCTCGGTTTCCTTCCCCTGACGCGTCTGTGGACGGAAGACCCTGGCGAAATCTTCTACGCATTGGACATTCAGCAAGCGCCTGAGGTGGACGGCGATCTGCGTGAATGGACTGTCGTGCGCGGGATTCGAACGTTGATGGTTTTGCCGATGCTGAGCGGCGGGCGATTGCAAGGTGTGATTGTATTGCAATGGAGCGAGTCTTACCCTCTATCGACGACTGAGCAGTTTGTCCTGCGGCGGCTGTTGCGTCCCACGGTAGCGTTGCTGACTCGGCGGCGAGCCTATCTCTCCGAAGAAACGGCCCGCGCAGAGAACGAGCGTCGCGCTGCCCAATTCCAGACAGCGGCCGAAGTGGCGCGCGCGGCGTCATCCATCATCGATCTGAACGAGCTGCTCCCCCAGGCTGTGGAACTGGTCCGCGAACGTTTCGACCTGTATTACATCGGCATTTTCCTGGTCGATGAAACGGGACAGCGGGTGGCCCTGCGCGCCGGCTCCGGAGAGGCCGGTCGCATCATGCTG
>JAKJAB010000130.1:0-4072 GCA_022707725.1 Chloroflexota bacterium
TCGTCTTCGTAGCCGCCGATGGGGTGGACCCAGCGATAAATCCAGCGCGCGGCCTCGCACGAGACGTTCAAACACCCGTGACTGCGGCGCACGCCGTAATCGTTGTGCCAGTACGCCCCGTGGATGGCCGTCCCGATTAAATCGAAGAAAATGTTCCACGGCACGCCCGGCAAATCAAAAATATCGCCGGGGTCGGGCATATCTTCCTCGCTCATCCCCTCGTAAGGCACGTTGCTCATGTGGCGTGAGGGCTGCTTGAGCAGGACGGCGTGGCTGCCCGTCGGCGTCGCCAAATGGCCGCCCAATCCCGACGCGACCAGCGTGCGGAAGACGACGTCCTCGCCTTCAAAGCACGTGAGCGACTGTTCCGCCAGGTCCACCTCGATGCGCTTGTTCCCGATGAAGGGGCGGATAGGCGACATCTCCGCGCGCGGGAAACGTCGCACATCGCGCGCCAGCACCCACTGGTGGTTGCCGACGACTTTGGGCGGGTAGTCGTCGTGAACTTTGTACCAGCCGGTGCCCTCATCGTCGGTGACGGCGTCGATCACGTGGAACATCATGCTGCCGTAAAAGGGATGCTCCGACCTCGCCTGCACGTGTGGGGCGCTGCGCCCTTCGGTGTGGACCTGCGAAATCTCCCCCCAGAACCCCCACTCGCCGATGTCGGCGATGAAAGGCTGCGGCGGATAGATGCGCATCGGCAGCACCCACGCCGAGTGGACGTAGCCCAGGTCAGTTTCGTACCACAAATCGTTGTGGCGGCTGAACGGCGCGCGCACCTCCCCCAGGATTTTGCAGGATTGGTTGCGCGCCAACGTATTCAGGCGTTTGGAGGTCGTGTCGGGCTGCTCGTAGAAATTCACAGCGTAGATGGCGCGCCCCATCAAGATGTAAGTGTTCGTGATGTCGTTGGACTCCATCTGTAGCGTGGGGTAATGCGCGCGCGCGTGCCAGACCGGCGAGAGTGTCGCCGCAGCGGCAGCGCCGGCAATCAGCTTGAGGACCTGGCGGCGGGTGAACGTGCGGGACGGCATCGTTATGGGATCTCCGGGTATTCCGCCAGCGCGGCAAACGCGATCCCCACCATCGTGGGGCCGGTGTGCGCGCCCAAGACCGGCGACATCGTGCCAAGGGGCATCCACGTACACTTGAACGTTTTGTCCACTTCCTCGCGCAGGAAGGCCGCCCCCTCCGGGTTGAGCGCGTGGATGACCTGCACGCGCAAAGGCGCGCCGGGTTCATGCTTCTTGAGCATCAGCTTCACCAGGCCCTTAAGCGCGCCGGTGAAGGTCCGCGCCATGCCAAGCTGTTCATAATTGCCGATATCCTTCGCCACGCCGATCATCGGTTTGATCCGCAGCGCCGAAGCGATCAATCCCTTCATATGACTGATGCGCCCACCGTGAATCAAGTACTTCAGATCGTCCAGAGTATAGATGCTGTCGCTCACAGCCACGATACGCTGAATCAAGTCGACAATCCGCTCCACGGGCCAGCCAGCCTTGATGGCGCGCGCCGCCGCCGACACCTGCCAGCCGACCACACCCGAGAGCGTCTTGCAATCTACAACGGTGACATTAGCCTCCGGCACCATTGCCGCGGCCGCCTGCGCCGCGTTGACCGAGCCGCTCAACCCCGACGACATCTGAATCGACAGAATATCGGGATCGGTGATAGCCAGCTTACGGTACATTTCGGCGAAATCCCCAGGCGAAGGCTGTGACGTGGTGGGAAAAGCCCCCGTTTCCAGCAAAATCCGGTAGAGTTCTTCCGACTGAATATCAAGGCCACTTTTGTACGTTTTCCCCTCGAGCATTATCTTGTGACGCACAGGGTTCAACGGTATATCGGGCATTTCTTCCGGCGGCAAATACAAATCCATTCCACTGTCCGTAACGATCTGCATCTCCTTCTCCTTTCACGGCAAACAACTGTTGAGCCTGATTGTACTGGCAATTTCTGCACAAGGCAAAGCAATGTAAATTGTCTTTTACAGAAATCATACCAAAACACAAGGCGCAGCCGGTAGCTGCGCCTTGCACGACGTAAAGCAGCATTGGCTAAACGCGAATCTCGCCCTCGCGTTTGCCAAAGTTGATCTTGATACCGGGCGACATCGTCATGCTGCGCCCCGGTTCCACATCCTTGATTGTCCCATCACTCAGCGTGATGACCCACTTCTCCAACGTCAGATTCCGCAGTCCCCAGATATTCGGATTGGTGGGATGGCGGGTCACTTCGGCGACTGGGACCGAGAAATCGTAAGCCTTGTCGGGATCCACATGATGTGGATAGAGCCGCGTGTTATAGTTCAGCATCACCACAGAATCCCCTACGCGCAAACGCGGCGGCAACGCCAGATCGCTATGGCAAGACCAGCACGTTCCCGGTTTGCCGCCGGCAGCCTTCAGCGCAGCCAGGTCGTAGAAGTTCTCGGCGCTGCACTGCGCGCAGTAGATGATGGTATCGCGCAGATTCGCCAGCGCCTTACGCCACTCGCTCGCGCGAACACGCCCGCCGTAAGGATCGCGCAGCCCGGTGGTAAACGCCTGCATAAACAGATCGCGGATGAACTGCGGATAGAGCGGCCAGTAGTCCTGCACGCGGGTATTGAGATACCCTGGCACCGGGCGGTTGGCGTCGTTGTTGGGATCGAAAATGAAGACGGGATCCGCACCGAAAAGCCGCTGTTCCACCGTGCGATCGAAGGTCGAGACGTTGAGGGCGCGTTCACCCTCCAGTGGATGGTGCACCATCATCATATAGAACAACAATGTGGAGAGCGTGTGCAAGTCCGACTGGACGCCGGGCGCGGCCTCACCGCGCACCAGTTCCGGCGCCGCAAAGCGCAGTATCCGAGGCGCACCCGCCGTGCCTTCGGACACGATGTTGTCCGCGTAAACGAATAGCACATCGCCCGTGTCTGGGTCAAAGAAAACGTTTCGCGGCGACAGGTCGCGGTGACACAGGCCCTTCAAATGCAATGCCGTGAAGTTTTCCACAATGCCTAACAGCGTTGTCGTCAGTATGTGGAAGGTTGGCTCCACCCATTGTTTGACCAGGTCTTCGCTATTTCTGAAGCGCGGGTCGCGCGGCGAGGTGAGGTAGCCGAAGCCGGGCACGTCCGCCGATTCGATCACCGTCGTCGGCCAGAGGAAACTCGCCGTGGGCGGCCCTTGCTTGATCAACGTTTCGAGCATAGCACGCTTCTCGGGTGTGGCTTCGGCAGGGAAAATCCACGTCAACATCACCGGTTGGCCGCCAACCTCGGCGGCGTGGACGTCGGCCTGGCCCTCGGTGCTGATGAATTGTTCGGTGGTGTAACGGGCAGTCAACATACCCGCCTGTTGGCCCGGCACGGTGTAGAAGGTGAAGATGCGGGGCGCGGGTTGTGGCGCAGGTTGCGGCGCGGGCTGTACTGCCGGGGCGGGGGTAACAACCGGTTGTATAGGCTGCGCGACCGGCGCAGGGATAGGGGCAACGGGCTGTGATACAGGCGCTACCGGTTGCGGTGCGGGAGTCGCCGCCGGTTGAGGCGTGAAAGTAAGCGGCGTAGGCGGCGGCGTAGACGCTGCCGCCGGCTGCTGAGCGGTGGGTTGCGGGGCTGCTGTCTGCTGTGCTGCCGCTGCAGCGGCGATTTGGCGCTCAATAACCTCCAGCGCTTTGATCGCAGCGGGATTGTCCGGCTCCATCGACAGCCACTGGTTGATGGCGAGCTTGGCCGCTTGCAACTTTCCGGCCTTCAACGCAGCGTCAGCTTTGGTCCGCAGTTGATCGGCCATCACCGACAGCTTTGCGCCGGCGCTCATCGGCACCTCAAGCGCCTTCAGCGCATTCCAGAACGCCATCGCGTCGGGATAGCGTGTCGTGGGGTCGAAGGCCAGTGCCTTGCTCAACACGCCGGCGATTCCCGCTGGCACGTCACTCGGCCACGTCTGCGGGAATTGCGGACCCTGCGCGTGCGCGTGCATCGCCTGCATCACGCTGGCATCCTCGAACAACTTCTTCCCCATCAGCATTTCATACGTGATGCAACCAAGCGCGTAAATGTCGGCAGGGATTTCGGCGG
>JAKJAB010000130.1:4093-8727 GCA_022707725.1 Chloroflexota bacterium
CGTACCGACCAGGCCGCCTTCGAGACGGGTCAGTCCCACGCTATTGGCCGCCATCAGACGTGTCAGCCCGAAATCCATGAGCAGCGGGCCGCCGGGCGGATCGATGAGGATGTTCGCCGGCTTGAGGTCGCTGTGCACGAGGCCCTGCCCGTGCGCGTAGTTCAGCGCCTCACAGACAGATCTCAAGAACGGCAGCGCCTTGTCCCACGGGACGCGCTGTCCGGTGTGCGCAGCGATCGCTTCGGCCAGACTGCCATCCCGCGCCAACTGTGTCACCTGATAGAGATCCGTCTCCGTCTCGCCGATGTCGTAGATGGGTGTCAGATGGGGATGTTGGAGACGGGCAGCAGCGTGTAAATTGTCGCGCAGGCGGGCGACCCACGGTTCATCCTGCAATAGCAGTGGATCGAAGAATTTCACGGCCACCAGACGGCCAATGCTCGTGTCCTCGGCGCGATACACAGTGGCAAAACGCCCCTTGCCCAACACGCCCAACACGCGATATTTGCCTAAACTTGGAAGATTAGCACCTGTGTTCATAGTCCCCCTTTCACTAGACTCTGATTTCGCCTTCTTTTTTGCCAAAATTGATTTTCGTGCCGACAGCCAAACGCACGTTGCGCCCCGGCTCCACGTCGAGGATTGCGCCATCATCGGTGGTGATCACCCATTTTTCCTTGCTCAGGTTCCGCAGTCCCCAGATTGATGGATCGGTTGGATGTTGGTTGACCTCAGCAATAGGAGCAGAAAAATCGTACAACTGATCGGTGTCCACGTGATGTGGGTAGAGCTTGGTGTCCCAGTTCAACATCACGATGGCATCCTCGATACGGATACGCGGGGGCAAGACGAGTGAGGCGTTACACGCCCAACACACACCGGGATTGCCCGTGGCTTTGAGCTTCTCAGCGCTATAGAAGTTCTCTGCGCCGCACTGGGGACAGTAGGTAATGGCATCGCGCATACGCACCATCGCCGCACGCCACTCGCTTTCGCGGATGCGTGTCTGTGCATCATGCAATCCAACCGTGAATGCCTTGGTGAAAAGATCGCGGACAAAAAACGGATAGAGGGGCCAGAATGTCAAGGCGTTATCGTGAAAGCCCTCCACCGGGCGGTTGCTGTCGTCGTTGGGATCGAAGATGAACAATGGATCGGTCCCGTACAGCTTGTTCATTGCGGGAAGATCGAGACATTTGATGCTGCTCTCGCGCTTGCCTTCCAGCGGATGGTGGACCATCAGCATATAGAAGAGCAACACGGCCAGCGAGTAGAGATCGGTCTGCATGCTGGGACGCGCTTCGCTGCGCACGATCTCCGGGGCCATAAAGCGCGGTGTCCCCAGGACACCCCCTTCGGTCGCCCCATCGACGGCCACGTTGTCGTTGTCGCAGATGAGGATCTCACCCGTGTTCGGCTCAAAGAAGACGTTGCCGAATGAAATATCACGATAACAATACCCCATCGCGTGCAACCCGAGGAAGCTGTTCGCCAGTTCCAGACCTGCCGTCGCCAAAGCGCGGAACGTGGGTTCGGCCTGTCGTTTCATCAAATCGACGATACTTTTGTACTGCGGCCCGCGCAATGGCATGATGTAACCAAATCCTTGTACGTCCGCAGACTCGGTCAGCTCGATGGGCCAGAGGAATTTCTCGCTCGGGGGGCCTTTCCTAATCAGGACTTCCAACGCCGCGCGCTGCTCAGGGGTGGCCTGCGCCGGGAAATACCACTTGAGCGCCACCTTCTGCCCACCCAGGTCCGCGCGATAGACTTCGCCTTGCCCGCCGCCGCCGAGGAATTTTTCAGCTTTGCAGGCCATGCGGGATGTGACCGTCTGGACGGTCTGCCCCTCTTTCAAAATGTGCATAGTGTACCTCCTACAGGAATAAACCGCTAATCTCGCCAATCTACGCGAATCGTAACTATTCAGGTGGGGCGCACTTTTACGCCTGCAATGACAGTAGGAAGCGCAAAAATTGCCATTTTGGGTTCAGCTAAGTGCGTCCCACCTCAAGGCCGAATAGTTACCGCGAATCTTTTATATTGACGAAGATTCGCGTGATTCGCGGTCAAAGTCTCATATATAAAGTCAATCTTTCCAGGCCGGGTCGGTGCACAAGACGACAGTCAGATCTGCTTTCTGCGCTTCGGGCAGCCAGGAAGCGCGAATGCCGTTCACAATCAACGTCCGAATGTCGTCGCGGGAAAAGCCCAACACCTGCTCAAGCAGGCTGAATTCTTCCGCGAGTGTATTGCCGAACATCCTGGGATCATCGGTATTTATTGTTACGAGAATGCCGTGCTCAAAGTAGCAGCGCACCGGATGTTTATCCAGTGCGGGGACGACCCCCGTGCGTACGTTGGAGAGCGGGCACATCTCCAGCGGGATGGCGTGCTCCGCAAGATAATCAAGCAGCGCCGGGTCTTCTGCCGCGCGCGTCCCGTGTCCGATGCGCTCGGCGTGCAGCGCACGGAGTGCCCCCCAGATGCTCGCCGCACCGGCCGCTTCTCCGGCGTGGGCGGTAGTGTGAAAGCCTAACGCGCGGGCTTGCGCATACACGTCCGCAAAAGGCTCCGGCGGGTACAGTTGCTCCGATCCGCCGATGCCCACGCCGATGACGCCCTGATCGCGCACTTCAGCCACTTCGGCAAGAATGCGCGCTGCATTTTCCGGGCCGAGATCACGTACGAAGTCGGTGATGAGGGCAATCTCGATCTCAGGGACACGCGCAAGACCGGCGCGGATGGCTGTGGTCAACTGTTGCACACCCAGGCCGTGACGGGCGAAATCGGCTGGCGAGTAGAAAACTTCCGCGTAGCGGATATTCTGGCGCGCCAGGTCGCGGGCAACGGCTTCAGCGATGAAGGTGAAGTCCTCGTACTCGCGCAAAAACTGGTTCTTCCAGATCCACGTCTCGATGAAGTGAGGGAAGTCGCGGAAGACGAATTTCTGTTTCAACGCTTCCAGGTCGAGCAAGTCAAAAGCGCCACCGTATTTCTGGACAAGGTCCCACAGTGCAGCATAGGGAATCGCGCCTTCGAGATGCAGATGCAACTCGATTTTGGGGACTCGTTCAAACCAAGTCATCAATGCTACTCCTTGTCGTCGTCAGTCGAATAGCTATACTATGGTCATTATAGTACGAGATGGCGAGTCATACTAATGCACAATCTTCAGGCCAGGGCGGGCGAGGGCAGTGAGTCCGGCTGCAGTGATGTTCTCGCAGCCGGTCACATCCAGCACGCGCAAAGTATCGAACGCCGCCAGATGCGCCAGTCCCACGTCGGTGATAGCAGTGCTGCCGAGGTACAGGTGCGTGAGCCGCGGCAAGTCCCGCACGTGAGCAAGCATCGCATCGGTGAGTGGCGTGCTCTCCAAATCCAGGTGTGTCAAAGCTGCCAGCCCGGCGAGATGCGCCAATCCCGCGCCCGTGACCGGCGTGTGTGATAGGTCAAGACGCGTCAGGTCCGCAAACGCGCGTGCATGCGTCAATCCCGCGTCGGTGATGCGCGTCCCGGCAAGCGTCAGATCGGTCAAGCCGCTGAGGGTGCTCAAGCGCGCCAGTCCTTCGTCCGTGATTACCGTCCAGCTCAAATCCAACCGCGCCAGGCCGATGAGCGGGTGCAGGTAGACTATGCCGGCGTCGGTGATACCGGTGGCTTCCAGGTTCAACGCCGTCAGGCCGTTGAGCGTGCGAATGTGCGCCAGACCGGCATCCGTAATCTGCCCGCACGCGCCGAGATTCAGATCCGCGAGGTGTTTGAGCGCGCGCAGATGGGTCAATCCACCATTGGTGAGGCGCACACAATGGAAGAGATTTAACTGTGCCAGGTGGGTGAGGTCACGCAAAGCGCTCAATCCGGCTCCGGTGATGTGCGTGTCGCTGAGATCGAGCGCCGTCATGTCGACAAGACCACTGAGGGCAACCAGGCCCTCGTCCGTCACCTGGACGCTTGCCAGGCCCAGATCGCGCAGACCGATGAGGCCGCTCAGATGCGCCACGCCGGCATCGGTGAGTTGCGCACAGCGTCCCAGGTCGAGGCTACGCAGACGGGCAAGCACCGACAGATGCGCCATGCCCGCATCGGTGAGCTGTTCGCACCACCACAAGTTGAGATCGGTCAGCGCGTCGAGCACCTGCAGAAACGCCAGGCCCGCGTCGGTGATGGCCGTGCGCGACAGATCGAGTCGCATCAGGCCGGTGAGATCGCACACATGCGCCAGGCCCACGTCGGTGATGGGGCTGTGCTGCAAGTCCAATTCCTGAATGGGGCCGAAGGTACGCAGTTCCTGGGCGAGCGTTTGCAGCCCGGCATCATCGAGATAGGCGCTCACGCGCACCTCGTAATCGGGCAGCACGTCCACCTGACCGGGCATCGCGCCGAGTTCGCGCCATTCGAGGCTGGCTGTCAATGTGGAACGCCCTAGCAGCGCCACCGGCAACGTCGATGTAAAAGTGCGGGGTTTGGCCTCCGTTACATGAAAGCCCAACGCCTCCGCGCACGTCTCCACTGCCCAACGCGCAGCGTCTTCCGGCAGAAAGTAGGCATCCTGCAAGCGCCGGGTGAGCCACCCGAAGAGCACCGGCTGCGGGATGTTCGGCGAGGCACTGTGTAGATCGGCAGGCACGTTC
>JAKJAB010000131.1 GCA_022707725.1 Chloroflexota bacterium
GGGATGCAGGCCACTTCGTCGCCGTCGCGCAGTATCGTGTCCAAAGGCGAGTAGGTCAAGTTGACGGCGAAGCGCACGCGCTGCGCTTCCAGGGCAGGATAGGCCGCGAAGAGCTTGTCCTGCAAGTCCTGCAACGTCGCGCCTTCCGGCAACGTGTATGGTTGGCGCTCCGCGCCGGTTATTTCACGGGAGACTGCGAAGAAACGAATCGCCACCTGCATTCAATGCCTCCTCTTACCCTTCCAAAATCACGTCCCCGCTTTTGCCACCGGTTTTGCTGACCAGGCGGATGTCGGTGATGCGCATTGTCTTTTCGACGGCTTTTGCCATATCGTAGATCGTCAATGCGGCGACGCTGACGGCGGTGAGGGCCTCCATTTCCACGCCGGTCTTGCCGCGCGCGCGCACCGTCGCGGTGATGACGATGCGCGACGCGGCCTCGTCCGCTGTGAACTCCACGTCGATTTTGGTCAGCAGCAGCGGGTGGCACAGCGGAATCAGATGCGCGGTCTGTTTCGCCGCCATCACGCCCGCGATCTGCGCCGTGGCGAGCACGTCGCCTTTCGGCAGGCCGTCTTCGACGATGAGGCGCAGCGTCTCCGGCTGCATGTGGACTTCGCCGCGCGCGACGGCGACGCGCTCCGTATCCGGCTTTGCGCCCACGTCCACCATGCGGACGCGGCCTTCGGCATCGACGTGGCTAAGTTCCATCCCCTACCCTCCAATCTGCGCCATAGCCCGGTCGCGGACCTGCGCGCAATCCGCCAGGTGGTGCCCGCGCGGTTTCGCGTGGATCGCTTCTTGCAACAACGCCTGGATGTCCGCCTGACTCGCGCCTTGCCGGAGCGGCGCGCGCAGGTCAATTTCGTCCGCCGCCAACAGGCACGGGCGCAACTTGCCGTCGGCGGTGAGACGCAGGCGGTTGCAGCTCGCGCAGAAGTGTTCGCTGACGGCGCTGATGAACCCCAGAGTGCCCAGCGCGTCCGGCAGCTTGAAGGTGCGGGACGGCCCCGCGCCGCCGACTTTCGCCGGAACCAAAGGCCCCAATTCGGCTTCGATTTGCGCGCGGATTTCGGCGGTTGTGACGACGCGCGCGCGCCAGTCCCGCGCCGCATCGCCCACTGGCATCCATTCGATGTAGCGCACGTGCCAGCGCGCCTCGAGCGTTTTGCGCGCCAGGGCGACCACCTCGTCGTCGTTCTGCCCGCGCATCACGACGGTGTTGATTTTCACCGGTTCCAACCCGGCTTCGAAGGCGGCGGCGATGCCGTCGAGCGCCGTGTCCAGGTCGCCCCAGCGGGTAATCGCGCGGAAGCGTTCCGGGCGCAGCGTGTCCAGGCTGACGTTGACCCGGCGCAGACCGGCTTCGGCCAAAGGCGCGGCGTAACGGCGCAGCAACATCGCATTGGTCGTCATAGCGAGGTCTTCGATGCCGGGGATGCGGGCCAGGGCGCGCACCAGTTCGACGACGCCCAGGCGCACCAACGGTTCGCCGCCGGTCAGCCGTATCTTGCGGACGCCCAACGCCGCCGCCGCGCGCGCCACCCGCTCGATTTCCTCGTAGCGCAGGACGTCGTCGTGCGAGCAGGGCACCACGCCCTCTTCCGGCATACAGTAGACGCAGCGCAGGTTGCAGCGGTCGGTGATCGAGATGCGCAGGTAGTCAATGGAGCGGAAATACGTGTCGCGTGGCATATCCGACTCGTTCAGCGCGCCACTTCCCACGCTAAATGTTGCAATTCTGGGGCGATGAGCTTTTCCCAGGCCAGTTTGACTGCCGCCGGGGAGCCGGGGGTGGAGATGACGGCCTTTCCCCGGTACGTACCCGCGGCGGCCCGCGAGAACATCGCGGCGGCGCCAATCTGTTCGTAGCTGAGCATGCGGAACAGTTCGCCGAACCCGACCAGGTGTTTCTCCAGTTTGGCGGTCAGGACGTCGATGGTCGTATCGCGGCGCGAGATGCCGGTGCCGCCGTTGAAGAGGATGATGCGTGCCTCGCCGCCGGCCAGTTCGTCCAATGCGGCGACGACCTGCTCCGGTTCGTCCTTGATCAAGCGGTAGGCCACGAGGCGGTGCCCCGCCGCCGCCAACGCGGCTTCGAGGTACTGCTTGTTGGCGTCGGTGGCTGCGGTGCGGCTGTCGCTCACCGTGACCAGCGCCACGGGGATTGCGCCCTGCGCGGCGGCCAGGGTTTTGTGGTGGTGCATGCTATGGGAAGTCTGCGACGTGTTCACGCTGTCGTCCTTTTCCTATCCAGATACCAACAGTTCAAAGTATACCGATGTCTGCACATCCGTCAATAGAAACAATGATAACATTGTCAGTTTGAGTCGTTAGGCTATGCGCTCAAACGCACTTGAGTTCCGCAAATGGCGCACAACGTAGCTTTCGTTGTCTAAAGCGACGGCACGCGCCATACACGCAGCGGCTTCCTCACGCGCTCCGGCTTGCTGGTGAGCGAACGCTATATAGGCTAACGTGTTGGCTTTAGAGGTCGCAGTGTCTTCCTGCGTTAAAGCGGCTTGCAAATGGATCAAAGCCAGTTTGGGACGTCCGGTGTAGGCCAGAATCGCGCCCCACGTGCTCTCGGTGGCGTCATGCCACGGCAGCATTATGTAGGCTTGCTGCGCGCAGGTGTAAATTTCGCGCAAGAGGTCCGCGTCCGGCAGGAGAAACAGAGCACCGTACGCGTAGTTGTTCAGCAGCAAGGCCCGCATCACATCTGCATCCCCCAACGTTTGCAGAACGTCAGCCGGCAGCGTGCCCTTTTCAAAGGCGGTTAACAGTCCCTTGAATGCTGCGACAGACTCCACATACCGGCCCTGTTCAAGGTAGACAATGGCCTGGATGTTTTTCAAAGGGATATTGTCCGGGTAAATCGCCAATCCAGCTGCGGTCGCAGCCAACGCCGCGTCGTAAGCCCGCGCCTGCCAGGCGTACATACTTTCGTGCAGAAAGTATCCCAGGTGATAGACAGCCGGCGATAGTTTGCCCAGAAGGATGTGCAACATCTGCCCGCCATCCGTCATAGACACCATCGATCCCAACTGCAACTTGCGGGGCAAAAGATTGAACAGAACTTGCATAAAATTGACCAACACGATAATCGTACGCCAGGCATACGCGGATGACATATCTTCGCGCCAAAAGTCCGGCAGAAAGAGCAGCACCATCACAGCGCTGAAGACGATACCTGCTGACATCGCCAGAAAAGAACGAACGGCGATCCATGTGCGGGTGGGGAAACCCAAAACGCAGTATCCAGCAATGGGGTATTTGCGCAGTGAGACACGCACACCGCGGAGCGTTTTCTGCCATACCACCGGTCCCAGACCAATGCAAATTTCGAAGACTTTTCCCTTCAATGTCCAGGCCACGACCGCGTGGGCCAGTTCATGGGGAATGATCATCACGTAGCTGATGACCATGCAGAGGGCGAGGTTCGTAAATAGATAATGCCATGAGGAAGGAACGGCGTCGGTGAACCAACTGGGGACCACACACAAAATCACCGTCAGGCCGATAAAAAGCCAGGTAAAGAGAGAGCCACCTGTCTGCTTCTTGACACAGCAGCGGGGACAGAGCTTGCCCGTCACCGTCGTCTTGTACATCCGGCCGAGGGTTGTGAAGTTGCCGCAACGCTCACAGGTGGCGAAGGGCTGCTGCGTCATCGTGGCCAGCAAGGCCCGCACCTCGGCGATCTTCCGCGGTTTTTCCGACAAGTCCACAAAGCGCTCGAATGCCGCCTGGGCTTCTGCGAGCCGACCTTGCGTCTTGTAGCACTGCCCCAGGTCATAGTAGGCTTCGGCCATGTGGGGATCAGCCTGTAGCGCGGCGTGATAGTGAACTTCGGCCTGTTCGAAGCGTTCCTGGATCTGATAGACGCCGGCCAGGGCAGAATGTGCGCGCGCGTTATCAGGCTCCAGGTCAAGCACCTCCTCGTAGGCAATGATCGCAGCCTCCCAAGCCCGCTTTTTGGCGTGTTGCCGGCCTTGCGCTAACAATTCATCCACTGCTGTCATCGTTGGTCACCTCACGGTATCGCTAAGAACGTCACCGGGCCAGCCCGGTCACGGCTGGCCCGTAGGATAGCTGAGGATGTATATGATAAAAAAGCGCAGGCTATGTTAACCTGCACCATCTGGCGAGGTTTTTTCTCCCTCTATGCGTGCCTTTTGCTGTTGATACACATTCGTCGCCGAGGGATAATACTGGTTGACCTTGTCGATCAACTCCAACACCTGGATGGGTTTGGACAGGTAATCGTCGCAGCCGGCTGCCAGAAAGCGCTCGCGGTCACCCTGTATGGCAGAGGCCGTGATGGCGATGACAGGAATGTTGCGGAGTTCGGCGTCGGCTTTGATGCGCCCGACGACCTCCATGCCGTCCATTTTGGGCAATCCGATATCCAGCAGGATCAGGGGGGGCCGCAACTCCTGCACTATAGCCAATCCGCTCTCACCGTCTTCTGCTTCAATGAGATCGTAACCCCGGCGTTCCAGCGTGCGGCGTACCAGGCGGCGGTTGTGCGGGTTATCCTCGATATACAGGACTGTCTTCTGTTCCGACATGATCAACACATTTGGCAATAACATGGTTTTATTCAACAACGAGCGACAAGGCGTTATCTTACCACAAATTCGCAATTTGACCTATGCGTCGATTCCAGTCCCCTACTCCGCTAGAATGGTTTCGACGTGCGCCAAAAAGCTACTGCGGTCTAAAACCCCTTTCTGCCAAAGCGAATCCGCCAGCGCCGCCAGTTTGACCCGCGTAGCCGGCATGAGGTCTTTGGCCGAAAGAACAACGACAGGGATATCCCGCGTGCGCGGCATCTCGCGCAGCGTCTCCAGCAATTTCTCACCGGGAATGTCGGGCAGGATCAAGTCAAGGACAACGAGATCAGGCAACGCGCTCTCGATGGCCTGCAACGCTTCCGCGCCCGAATGGGCTTCGTCGATGGTAAAGTCATGATGGCGCGCCTGGAACAACCGACGTAACAGTCGTGTGTCCGAGATATTGTCGTCGATCAACAGGATGCGCGGAGACCGCTCCTGGCCGAAACCCGCTTCCCACTGCGGGGCACTGCCAGAGGCCGGTTGGGCCTGCTGGCCCGGCGACTCCATTTTGTCTCCCAACAACGCGACGACATGATGGACAAGTTCCTGCGTGCCGAAATTGCCCTTCTGCCAGATGGATTGGGTATAGCGGCGCAGGCGCGTCCATTCTTCGGTCGTCAGGGATTTCGCCGAGACGATCACCACCGGGATTTCGCTGGTGCGCGGGTCGGCCTTGAGCTTTTCCAGGATCGAAAACCCGTCTATGCCGGGAATGGTCAAATCGAGCACTACCAGGTCTGGCTGACGCTGGCGGACCAGGTCCAGGCCATCCGTGCCGTTGTGCGCCTCGAAGATGCGATAGTTCTTGTAGCGCATCAACAACCGGCGGATCAGGCGGCTGTCGTGCGGGTTGTCGTCGATGATGACGACAGTGGTGATTTGCTCGTCGAGTTGCTCCAACACCGAAACCAGCCCATCTTTGGAGTAGTTGCTGGCCGTGGCGGGCGTGCTGTCGCCAGAAGCGCCGTTTCCAGACGGGGCCGCCATCTGCAGGTGAAAAGCGTAGCGGTCTTCGAGCGCGTGCTTCTCGGCGCTGAAGGTGTGCCCGGAGCAGTTGACGACCACGCACTCGTCTGAATGGATGATGCCTTCGACCACGAGCTTTTCCAGCCCGGCAAAAGCGACGCTGGCCGCCGGCTCCATCGAATAACCCTCGGTGCGCGCGACGCGGCGCATCGTGCGGAACGCCTCCCCGTCACTGACCGCCGTCATCGCGCCACCGTAAGTGTCAAGAGCCTTTTTGAGAATCGTGTAAGCCATACCCGGATCACCGGTCGAGAGCACGGTGATCAGCGTGTCGGGCAGCACAGCATCGGCTTTTGCCAGCCCCCGTTGCCATGCCCTGGCCATCGGCGCGCAGCCCTCGACTTGCACGATGGCGAGTTTGGGGACACGTGCAATCAAGCCCGCGGCGTGCAACTCGACAAAGCCCTTCAGGACGCCCAGCGGGCCAATGCCGCCGGAGACGGCCTGCACGTACCAATCCGGAGCGCGCCAACCCAACTGCTCCACGATTTCCAGGGCGATGGTCTTCATGCTCTCCTTGCCGGAGATGGATTTCGCCCCGCCGTCACGGTAGATGCCGCGGCGGATAGCAAAGTCGGCGGCGATTTCCTTGGCTTGATCGTAGGTGCCGGTGATCTTGATGACCTCCGCACCGTACAGTCCCAGCTCGCGCATCTTCTCCGCCGGGACACTGCTCGGCAAAAAGACCCAGAATTTGATGCCCGCGCGGGCGCAGTAAGCGGCGTAGGCTGCCGCGGCGTTTCCGGTGGACGCAAGGACCAACTCGTCGATGCCCTGCGCTTTAAGCACACTCGTGATGAAGGCGGCCTGCCGGTCTTTGAAGGAACCGGTGGGCTGGCGGCGTTCGTCCTTGATCCAGATTTCTCTCTGCGGCTGATGATCCAGCTCGCGTTCCAGGCCCCGGGCGCGGGTCAGAGGCGTCCAACCCTCGCCCCCCATCGCGTTGAAGGCGAAATCCTCAGGGAAGGGCAGCAGCTCGCGGTAGCGCCATAGATCGTGCGGGCGTTGTGCCAGAAGCATTGGCCAATGCAGCGCCAGCGCGTCGGTATCATACCGGGCATCCAGCCAACTGCCGCCACAGGCCGTACACGTGCTGGCGAACAAGTTTGCCGGCATCCTGTGCCCACACTCCAGACATTCCACCGCAGCAAATAACGTTTTCATCGTATCGATCGAATTCCCACACTATGAACCTGTCAAAGAATCGCCGTTGACGTACCCCAAAAACTCGCCAACATCATTTTCGGATAGAGAAATGGCTATGCTGCCGGGACGGCCGGCAAGTACACAGTAAACGTGCTCCCCTCTCCCAGCGTGCTGCGCACCGCAATGCGGCCACCGTGCATCTCGACCAACCGCTGGGTGATGGACAACCCCAGACCGGTCCCTTCCGCCCGGCGGGTGAACGAACCATCGACCTGGCGGAAGCGCTCGAAGACAGTCGCCAGGTCCTTCTCGCCGATGCCAATGCCGGTGTCCTCGACGGCGATGCAAACTTCGTCATTCTTCTGGTAAGCGCGCACGGTGACGCCACCGGCTTCGGTGAACTTGTAGGCGTTGGAAATGAGATTGTTCAAAACCTGGGTGATGCGGATGGGGTCGGCCTGGATCTCTGGGATATCTGGCTCGGATTCGACAGTGAGCGTCACTGGGCTGTCGAGAAACAGACCGGCATTGCTGCTCTTGATGGTGTTGAGCAGCATGGGCACAGCCATGGTATCCATGTGCAATTCCATGCGCCCGGCCTCGATCCGCGCCAGGTCAAGCACGTCGTTGATAAGATTGAGCAAGTGCTGGCTGTTGGTTTCGACGGACTTCATATCCTCGTAGCTCTCCTCCGAGATTTCGCCTTCGAGGTCCATCAGTAGCAGCTGAACGTAGCCGATGATGGAGTTCAGCGGCGTGCGCAGTTCGTGGCTCATATTCGCCAGGAATTCGCTCTTCAACCGGTCCATCTCACGGAGTTGTTCCGCGGTTTTGCGGATTTCTTCCTCAGCCTGTTTGCGTTCGGCAATATCAACAAAGCTCTCCAGGAGATAAGGATGCCCGTTGATCATCATCGTGACAACGGTTTTGAGGATCGGGAGCGTGCCGCCATCGGCCTTGAGGAGAACGCGCTCCGAGTTATCGACGCTTCTCCCCAGATCGGTCACCGGGCAGGCGCCAATTTCGGCCGGACAAATGAACCGGTGGCACATAGAGCCAACGATCTCTTCTCGCGGCGCGCCGATCATCGCAGCGGCAGCCTGGTTGATATCGGTGATCGTGTGAGTCAGTGGATCGATCACGACGACGCCAGCCAACACAGAATCCAGGATCAACCGCAGTCTTTCCTCGCTTTCGCGGATAGTTTCTTCCGCCGCCTTACGTTCAGCAAACAGGCTCGCGTTATCGAGCGCCGTGGCGATGTGCCCGGCCAGGGTCGTAAATGCGTCCTGGTCTGTGGGGCCAAAGCGATCCGGTTCGTTGTCCTGCACGTCGAGAACGCCCAAAACCTGCCCACCGGCGATGAGAGGGACGGCCATCTCGGAGCGGGTCTGCGGCAAGAGTGGATTGGGCATAAAGTCAGGGTCAAGAGCCGTGTCGTTGACCGTAATGACCTCCCGGCTACGCGCCGATTGGGCAACGAGGCTATGTTCACGGTCGAGTGGAATGGTATGGCCCCGTTCGAGCAAAATCTGACCGATTTCGCCGGAGCCGGCCCGCAACTTCAGGGTGTCCCCATCCAGCAAGTAAACGTGAGCGTGATACAGACCGAACCGCTGTTGCATCAGCGTGACCACCTCACCGAGGAGCACATCGGGATCAAGAATCGTGGCGACGCGCCCGGCCACAGCGCTGGCTGTCTGCAGTTGCCCGGCGAGTTGGGCCAGCGCCTCCGTCTGTTGCTGCGTGCGGATGAAGAGTTCGGCGCGGGCAAAGGTCATCGCCACCTGCTCGGCCATGGCCTGGAAGAGCGCGACCAGGGCCGGGGTAAAGCGATCCGGCGTGCGGGCCTGCACGTCCAAAGCGCCGATCACGTCGGCGCCC
>JAKJAB010000132.1 GCA_022707725.1 Chloroflexota bacterium
GACGCCGTGTTCGAACACCACCATGCTGCCGACCACCTCGACGCCCTGCGTGGTGGAAATGTCGTAACATTCCATGCGCACGGGCGGCGACGGCAGGGCGAGTGAGGTTTGCAGGTCGGTCAGAGCCTGCTCACTGCGATGTTTGTCCAGTTCCCACTGCGCCTTGAGGTTGCGCAGCGTCTCCGTGGCATTCTCCGTCGCCAGGTTGAGCAGATCGCGCTCCGGGCCGGCCTCGTGGGGGACGGTGAGATAGACGACGTCCCCGCGCCTGGTGCGCAGCCACGATTCGAGGACGGCAGCCTCGGCGACCTGGGCCGGCAGCAGGATCTCCGGCGGCACCATCGCCGCCTCAGTGTAGAACTGTTGGAGGAACGCCGCCACAATCGACTGCTCGTCCTCTTCGTTGCCGCCTTCCATCATGAAGAATTCGCGGCCCAACAGCTTGCCGTTGCGCACGAAGAACACTTCCACGCACACATTGCCATTGTCCCGCGCCAGAGCGATCACGTCCTGGTTCGTCGCGGCGGTGGTGATGACGCGCTGGCGCTCCATCACCTGCTGGAGCGCCTGATAGCGGTCACGCAATTGCGCCGCCCGCTCGAATTGTAGCGATGTCGCCGCTTCCTGGACCTGCTGTTTAAGGTCTTCCATCACCGCTTCGGTCTCGCCGCCCATGAACTGCACCAACTGCTCGATGGTCGCCATGTACTGCGCGTGATCGACTGCGCCGATACACGGGCCGGAGCAGAGCTTCAGGTCGTGATAGAGGCACGCGCGCCGGTCCGTCCCGGTGATCTCGCGGTCGCACGTGCGGTAGGGGAACAGGCGGCGCAGCAGGTCGAGCGTCTCGCGCAGCGCGCTGGTGGAAGTGTACGGGCCGAAATAACGCCCTTCGTCGCGCCGCATCCGCCGGGTGATGAGAACTTTGGGGAACTCGTCGTTCGTGACCTTGAGATACGGGTAGCGCTTATCGTCCTTGAGGCGGATGTTGAAACGCGGGCGGTGTTTCTTGATGAGGTTGGCTTCCAGGATCAGCGCCTCGACTTCCGACTCGGTGATGATCCACTCCAGGTCGGCGATTTCGGCCACGAGGCGGCGCGTCTTGGCATCTTCCTGCGCCGAGGCGTGAAAATACGAGCGCACGCGGTTGGCGAGATTGATCGCCTTGCCCACGTAAATCACCTGATCCCGAACGTTGTGCATGATGTACACGCCGGGGTTGGTGGGCAATGTAGCGAGTTTTTGCTGGATTTTCTCTGAGCGATCCACGCCCCTATTATACAGCAAACGTAACTATTCAGGTGGGGCGCACTTTTACGCCTGCAATGACAGTAGGAAGCGCAAAAATTGCCGTTTTGGGTTCAGCTAAGTGCGTCCCACCTCAAGGCTGAATAGTTACTAGCAAACTACCGATCTATCAGCAAAAGACCCGACTTTTTTGAAAACCGGGTCTTTTGGGCGCATTTGCTAAACTCAGTTCAGAACAGCATCATATACTGCAGCTCGTACATAATGTCTTCCAGGTTGAGCAGGACCCAGCCGACGGGCAGAACGCAGCAACAACACAGCAACAGCAGCGCCGCTATAATAATCAGCACGATGATCAACGTCTGGTTGTTTTTCTTGGGCACGGCCTGTTCGGCGGGGCTGACGTCCACCGGAGATGGCGTGGGTGCAGAGATGACAGGCGGCGGTCCCAAGGTGATGGGTTGCCGTGCCGTCGGGGCGACTGGCTTTGGTTCGGGCGGCAGCGCACTCAGGACTTCCGTTTCGGGATATGCTTCCGGTAACGGCGGCGGAGCGACCGGTTCCTCCTCAACAGCAACCTCCTCGATCACGTCCTCTGGCAACGGGGGCGGTGCGATAGGTTCCTCGGCGACCATCTCAATAATTTCTGGCAGCGGTGGCGCTCCCGGCTCATCGAATGGCGACGGGGTTTCGGCTTCAGGTTCAGTCTGTGCAGATTTTTCAAAGTCTTCAGTCATGGAATTTCCCCTTTCAGTTCATCAATGCGGATATTACATTAAGGCCCAACTCATACATAATCAGGTCGCCATAGGTCCACAGCGCCCAGATGGCCGCTCCGGCGCAGCAGCACAGCAGTAGCAGCACGACAACCACGATAATGATGATTGTGGTATTGTTCTTCTTCGCCGGCGGTTGCGCTGGCGGGCCTGCATAATAGGGGGACGAATTTGATTCATAAAACGGATCCTGGGTCATGATAGCCTCCTTATAAATTAGTCTGATAATCGTTCGTCAGGCAGTTCGATGCAGCCTGCAGGTCAATATGCAATCGTCAGCATTCCACAGAACGCGCTGTGGCACGCGCCTCGGCGCGTTGTCGGCGCCAGCGCACGACCAGGTAAATCAACAGCACCAGCAAAAAAAGCCAGGCCAGAACCAGGTAGGGGAAGATGATGGAGACCAACGAAACCAGGGTCGCCACAATTTCCTCGATGGTACTGGCGATGGGATTGCCAACGCCGCCCGTGGTTGCTGTGACCACGGGCCGTCCACCCGATTTGACCAGGTGTACTCCCCCTGCTAAGATCACGCCACAGCCAAAGGCAAGCACGGGATGCAGGTGGATGGTGTTTTGGGTCGTCGCGGCAAACACGATCGCGCCGGCTGTGGGGCGGACAAGGGTCTGGATGACGTCATTGATGGTGTCGATGGCGGGAATTTTGTCGGCCAACACATCCACGGTCAGCAAGACCGCCAATAGCCCGATAATCCACCAACTCGTCAGGGCAGACCACGGATCGCCCAGTTCCACCAAGCCGGTGAAGCGCGCCAGGAGCGCCAACACCAGCATCGGAATGTACGCATTCAAGCCTGCTGACGTGGACAGCCCAAACGCCGAAGCAAGATTTAAAAGTCCTTCGATCATACAACTCCTTACATCAACTTCCCTTGCGATGGCCTCGACGAATCGGGTGCACCTGTGTTCACAAGGGTTTTCACAATCTTATTAAACACCCGATTTCATTATATGGATGTTACGGAAAATAGGCAGATGAGTTGCGCGAGGCTTGGCTACACAGTGCGGCGGGTGCTAAGACAGGCGTTGATCGCGCGCATCACTTCATCGAGATCGAACGGCTTGACGATGCATTGACTTGCCCCGAGAGCCAGCGCGCGTTCTTCGTTCTGCACGTTGCTCCAGGCAGAGATGGCGATGATCGGGATGTCCACCGTCGATGGGCCAGCTTTGAGCGCCGCGATGGCTTCGAAGCCATCCATCCCCGGCATACGCAAATCCATCAAGATCACATCTGGGTGCCAACTTCCCGCGCACGCCAGCCCCTCGATCCCATTGCTGGCAAACTTCACCTGGCAATCTTGCAGCTCCATTTCCAATAAGCGTTGCATCAGTTCACGCTGCGTCGCATTGTCTTCCACATGAAGAATCTTGACCATAACACACTACCCCTGGAACAAAGTATCCCTATATCCATCCTAAGTATAACCGTGGTTACCGAAATTCCAAGTGCGTTTTTCATCATTCCTTCATCACTTCTTCATAGAATCCTGGTAAACTAACTCTATGGATTCACGAACAGGGTGTATAATATGAACCTGTCTGACCGAACTGCTGCAAAATTTTATTAAGCCCGTATCTTTTCCCACATCTTCACGTCGTAAAAGATAGGAAACACGTGTGAAAACCGCTGACGCTTTACTGCAACGTGCGCGACAATGGGATGAGAAGGCGCTGGCGCAGATCTACGATACCTATGCGCCGGCCATCCATCGCTATGTCTACCGCCGCACGGGACATACCGACACCGCAGAAGAGATCACAGCGGAGACATTTCACCGTTTCCTGGTCGCCTTGAAGCAGGGCAGCGGCCCAACGGATTATCTTTCGGCCTGGCTCTATCGCGTCGCGCACAATCTGATCGTCGATTTCTACCGTCGCCAGCCAGCGCAAGAACCGGCAACATTGGATGACGTGATCCTGGCTGACGGCGATCAAGGTGTAGCGTATCTGGAACGGCAAACGCGCGTGGAACAAGCGCGCGCGGCATTACAACAGTTGACGCCGTTGCAACAACAGATCATTACCTTGCGCTTTCTGGAAGAGCTGAGTATCGAGGAAGTTGCCCGCGCTGTTGAGCGCGCCGAAGGCGCGGTCAAGGCGTTACAGCATCGTGCGCTCGCCAGTCTGCACCGTTTGTTGGAGGGAGAAGATGAGATTATTTAAACGTGCATCATTGCAAGAGACCTTGCCGCCGTCGGTGGCTGCGGCTATGGACGCTCTGCGTCCGGCGCCGGCGCCGAACCGCGAGGTATGGAAAGCCCGTCGCCAGGCGTTTTTGACCGAAGCGCGGCAATACGCTGCCCAAGCCGTACCCCCGGCGCTTGACCTGCGTCATAAATCATGGAAGGACCTGTTTGCATTTAACCCAAAGGAGGTTTCCATGAAAGCGTTTGTGAAAGTCTTGATGGCTTTGGCGCTCATTTTTGGCGCAACGGCAGGTACGGTCAGCGCTTCCCAGGGGAGTGCGCCGGGGTCGGTGCTTTATCCCGTGAAACTGCAGTATGAGGATGCACGCCTCTCACTGACCCAAGACCCCGAGGCGAAAGCCCTGTTGGCGATGGCGTATGCGCAGGAGCGTGTCAACGAAGCTGTGCAGTTGGCCGAAGACGGCGGTGAAATCCCCGATTCGCTGGCGGCACGCTACCAACTCCAGGTGGGCCTGGCCCTGCAAACGATGGAAGGACTGGGAGAGGCGCAGCAACTCCAACTGCGCACCCATTTCTCCAGCACGCTGGAAAACCAGGTCCGCGTTATGGCGCAGGTGAGAGCGCGTTACAACGTCGGTGAAAACGGAGAGCATCCCGAACCTACCCAGGCCATGATCAAAACTATGGAGCAGGCGCAACAAGCCCTCGGTTACGCTGAACAGTATGCCGGCGAGAACGAGACGCCCGGCAACGTCGGTGCGCCTGGCCCGAACCCCGATGCGAACGGTAATGGGCTGGAGAATGGCGACAACGGAGAGGGCAATGCGGCAGGTAACGCCGGCGAGAACGCCGGTAACGGTAGCGAGAATGGCGGTAACGACGGCGACAACGGTGGCTACGGCGCCGACAATGGTGGTCACAATGGCCAGAGCGAGGGCAATGACGACCAGAGTAAGGGCAAGCAGCAAGGCCGAGAAGACACCGGCAAGCCCAATTCCAAAGGCCGGAACAGCGAAGGCGGGCGTCCGGACGACGGTGGCAATGCTGACAATGGTAATCCCGACAGCGGCAATGGCGGGCCGGACAACGGCGGCGCTGACAACGGTGGTAGTGATAACGACGGTTCCGATACGGGTGGCGGCAACGGTCAGGGTGGTAACAATGGCGGAACCGGCGGCGGTAATGGTGGTGGATCTGGCGGTGGTGGTGGCAACTAGCGCCAGTTCGCAATCCTTCCTCACGGTCCTCCCCCGACTCAACGTCAGGGGAGGGCTTTTTTTGTCCAAACTGGACAAAAAGCAAATATAGGGTATACTTTCGCCTTGTAATCAAAGAATAGCTAGAAGTTTTGGAGGAATAAGCGTGGCAAATACTCAATCAGCCAAGAAACAGG
The DNA here is from genome assembly GCA_022707725.1 of Chloroflexota bacterium. GTDB lineage: Bacteria > Chloroflexota > Anaerolineae > B4-G1 > SLSP01 > DSWT01. The sequence goes on from JAKJAB010000132.1 coordinate 5,588, forward strand.
TCCGTAACTCTTATCGCAAGTGGTTGCGCAATCGTTACGTCAAAGGCAAGGTCCGTGGGGTGCTGCAGATGGTCAACAAAGCCATCGCCGAAGGCAATGCCGAACAAGCTCTGGCCTTGATGCCTGACGCTGCCAGCCAACTCGATAAAGCGGCCAAGAAAAACGTGATTCACCACAAAAAAGCCGCCCGTCTCAAGTCGCGGCTGATGCACAAGATCAACGCGTTGCAAGCTCAGTAGAATGTCTCTAAAGCGTGTGCCCCCGAGGGATGCACACGTTCAGCGTTCATAGCAACAGTTACTGTGATTTCATCAAAGCAGCGGGGAAAACTCCCCGCTGCTTTTCTGCGTGCTAAGTTAGCGTTCAGCTATTAGCTATCAGCGTTTAGCTTTAGCGTCTACGAAAGGACGCTGACCGCACTATGGTAGGTCATCTCCGCAACCGTCACCGCGTCTTGAGCCTCTTTGCTGATGGCTAAAAGCTGATGGCTGTCTACGTTTTATCGCGCCCCAACTCCGCCGAACGCACGTAAGCGGCCCAAATCGCGCGGGAGAGCACGGTGCGGAAACCACCTTTCTCCAGATGATAGAGCGCCTCGGCCGTCGTGCCGCCCGGTGACGTGACCTGATTGCGCAAGGTCGCCAGATGCATCTCCGATTGCTGGGCAAAGTTCGCCGCGCCGATCACGGTCTGGAAGACGAGCTTCTGGGCGATGTGACGCGAAAAGCCCAGATGCACGCCCGCGTCGACCAACGCTTCCATGAACAGGTAGACGTAAGCCGGCCCGGTGCCGGAGAGCGCGGTCGCCATATCGAGATAGTGCTCGTCGTCGACGTAAATTTGCTCTCCCAATGCGCCGAGAATCGTCAGCGCATGCGCCCGCTGTTGGTCGGTGACGGAGGGCGTGGCCGTCCACACGGTAATGCCTTGCCCGATTTGCGCGGGTGTGTTTGGCATCGCGCGGACCACGCTCTCCATACCGGTCCCCTGACGGAGCGTCTTGAGTGGCACGCCCGCCGCGATGGAAAAGATCAGCGCCTCCGGTTTGATGTGACCGCGGATCTCGTCGAGCACTGCGCTCATCACCTGCGGCTTGATCGACAGAAACACGATGTCGGCGGCTTCTACCGCCGGCACATTGTTTGACGATATGCGAATTTGATAGCGCGTTTGGAGCAGTTCCAACCGCTCGCGCCATGGATCTGTCCCGATGATGTTCTGTGGTTCGATCAATGCTTGGCGCAGCAATCCCTTGATCAGCGCCTCACCCATCGTCCCGGAGCCGATTACAGCTATGGTTGGTAACGTCATTTCATCCTCCTGTCATCATAGCCTCTGAGTACACAGAGATCACAGAGAAAAGTTCTGAATTATGCGGCAAAGATGCCGCGACCGATGCGCACGAGTGTCGCGCCTTCCTCGACGGCGACTTCGAAATCATCAGTCATCCCCATCGAAAGGTGCGGCAAGGTCACATCAGGAAAACGTTCGTGCAGTGCATCGCGCAGGGCGCGCAGTGAATCAAAGACCGGGCGCACCGTCTCGGCGTCGTCGGCGACGGGCGCCATCGTCATCAGCCCTTCCAAACGCAGACCGGGAAGCGCGGAGACCGACGCGACTTCGGCGTACAGGCGCTCGCGGAGAGCGGAATCGCGTTCCCAACCAGCAGTAAGGTAGCCATATTTGCTGGCCTCACCGGAGACGTTGCACTCCAGTAGCACGGGCAGTTCGCGTCCCGCTTCGACCGCCAGCGCGCTTAACTTTTGCGCCAACGCCAGCCGGTCGATCGCGTGTACGACGTCGAAATGGGCGATAACCAGATTGGCTTTGCGGCGCTGCACGTGCCCGATCATATGCCAGACCGGTTTCGCGTTCTCGGCGGCAAGTCGCTCCGCCATCTCCCCGACTTTCTGTACTCCCTCCTCGGGCCGGTTCTCGCCGAAATCGTGCTGGCCACACTCCCAGGCGGCAAGAATGGCCTCGACCGGGTAGGTTTTGGTCACGGCGACGAGGCGCACGTCGTTGGGATCGCGTCCGGCGCGCAGGGCGGCCTCGGCGATGCGGGCGCGGATGTGGGCAAGGTTGGCGGGGATAGACGTCATCTCAGGATCAAAAATCGTCGCGCCAGTAGCGGCTGCCATCGTAGACGTAAGTGGGCGGCGCAGGGGGCTGTTTTTGGCGGAAGAGCGGCATCAAAATCATGCCGACGACGAATCCGCCGATGTGCGCCCACCACGCCACGCCGCCGGTCTGCACGTTGACGTTGATCGACGCCAGACCGTTGAGGAACTGTACCAGGAACCACCCGCCGAGCACAATCACTGCCGGCAGGTGAATGGTCGTATAGATGAAAATCAGGGGCACGAGCGTGCGCACCCGCGCGCGTGGAAACAGCAGCAGGTACGCGCCCAGCACGCCGGCAATCGCACCGCTCGCGCCGATCGCCGGGATGCGTGAGGTAGGCATCGCCATCACCTGGACCAGGCCCGAAAGCACGCCGCAGAGCGTGTAGAAGATGAAGAAGCGCCCGCGCCCCATGCGATCTTCCACATTATCGCCGAAGATCGCCAGGTAGATCATATTGCCGATCAAGTGCGCCCACCCGCCGTGCAGGTACGTCGCTGTGACCAGGGTTGCCAGCGTCAGCGGATTGGTCCATTGCGTGGTGATGTTGGCGGGCACAGCGCCGAACATCTGGGCCATCTGGTTGGCCGTGGGTTCGAAGAACACTTCCAGCAGAAAGATGATCACGTTGACCACGATCAATGTGACCGTGACCACGGGAAAACGTCTCGATGGGATATTGTCACCCAATGGAATCATGATTGCCCTCCAATTCGCTGTGTCTGGATTGTACCCCCAATCCAGCCGGCTGCAAAATGGTCGAGATCAAGCCTTGTAAACGGCCAGCGTCCGCTGTCTCGCCCAGGCGTGTTCGACGATGGGTGCGGGGTAGTCCTGGCCGATGATGCAGCTGGCTTTGCGCTGCACATCCACGGGCATCGTCCACGGCTTGTGCAGGTACGCAGCGGGAACGCGTTCCAATTCTGGCACCCAACGCCGCACGTAGTC
>JAKJAB010000133.1 GCA_022707725.1 Chloroflexota bacterium
GCGTCTTTCACCTTGGTAAGAATGGCGGAGAAGTCAGAGTCGTCGCCGGTGTAGGTTTCTTTCACGAGGACTTTGCCGCCGCCCGCCTCGAACTCAGCGATGAAGACCTCAGCGAGGCCACGCACGTAGTCATTGCCCTGATCGAGGAAGACCGCGGCGGTCTTGGCGCCCAGGTTGTTCAGGGCAAACTTCGCGCCTACCTTCCCCTGGAAGGGGTCGATGAAGCAAGCGCGGAAAATTGTGGCCTTGGTCGTCCCATCCTCGTTGACCGTTACACTGGAGTTGGTCGAGGCGGAAGTGATCTGGAAAATATTCTTGGGTGAGGCAATTTCAGAAACGGGGATCGAGGCGCTGGAGCAGACCTCGCCGATGATGAACTTGACGCCGTCCTGGTCGATGACCTTATTGGCGGCGCTCACCGCAGCTTCCGGACTACACTGGCTATCTTCGACAACAACTTCGATCTTCTTGCCATCGATGCCGCCCTTGGCATTCCACTCCTCGACCGCCAGCATCACACCGTTATGGGTAGACTGCCCAAAGGTCGCTACATCGCCGCTCAAGGGGGCGAGGATGGCGATTTTGACCGCCCCACCGCCGCCGCCACACGCGGACAATGCCAACATCGAAACTAACAAAGCTACCATTACAAAATTACGGGAACGCATCTCTCTCCTCCTTGCTGACTATGAATTGACTGGTTCAAAAACGTGGTCTAGCGACCGGTGCCCCTCTTCATGCGTAGGACCTTCATACGTAGGACTCTGTTCATGTCACCTCCTGGCTGGGTCTAGCCGGTAAGAGAGACAGCAACACCTGAGCCCTCTCACACAACCTTTTCCATTGTACCGGAAACAAGTCAAGTGTCAAATTTGACGTAATGATAATGTCAAATATAATACAGTGCAATGATCATAAGTCTTTATTCAAGGAGCCGATGATGTCCAACCAACGCACACAGTTGATCGTTCTGTTGGTGTTGCAAGTTGTCGCCGTGGTCCTGTATCCGCCGGCCTTCTTTCGGCAAGCACCTCAAGTGGGCGTGTTGCCCCCGGCGCTATTGATTCTCTTTGTCCTGGCACTCGTCGCTATGAACAACGAGTGGATGACAGCGCCAGTCGGACGAAGCTCGTTAATCTTTGTCCAAGGCATCAATATCGTCGTCCGGTTAATGATGCTCTTGTCCAACCTCAAAAACGCTGCCGGAAATTGGGATTGGTTTCTGCTCATCTTCCAGGTTGTCGCGATGGCGCTGTCGTGGTATACAATGACGCAAATGGAGAAACGGCTACCCAATGATCTGCTATTCAACGTGAGAAATTAAGTTTGACAAAGCACCAGTTTGCGTTACAATACCCCTACCTGACGTATGGGCCGCGCTTTCGCGGCCCATTTATTTGACACAGGCATATAGAAAGACTGATGGAGGAATCAAGAATGGAAACATTGGCACTAAGTGCAAACCTTCGCGACATTGTGGGAGGGAAACAAGTTAAAGCGTTGCGGCGTGAAGACGTTGTTCCTGGAGTAATCTACGGGCATGGGATTGAGCCTATCGCCGTGCAGTTCAATAGCCGCGAAGTCGAGAAGGCCATTAGCCAGGCCGGTACGAGTTCGACCGTGCAAGTCTTTGTCGAAGGTATCCACGACCCCTATCTCGCTATTTTCCGTGACGTACAGTATCACACCCTCAAGCGTAACGTGATCCACCTGGATCTGCAAGCCTTGAACCTCAAAGAGACTGTGCGCGTGCCTGTCTCGGTCGTCCTGATCGGCGAGCCTCCGGCAGTGAAGGATTTTGGCGGCATCTTGCTCCACGTGCTTACCGAATTGGAGATCGAGGCTCTGCCCACAGCATTGGTCCCTTCCATTGAAGTCGACGTCAGTGTATTGACTCAAATTGGGCAATCGATCACGGTCGGTGACATTGTTCCACCCGCTGGCGTTAAAATTCTCAATGCCGCGCACGAGTTTGTAGCTCAGGTGATCTACGCGGAAGAAGAGAAAGAGGAGGCCGAGGTCGTGGTAGAACAGGCAGAAGTCGAAGTGATTCGCCGCCGTCCGGCAGACGAAGAAGCTTAAGCTATCTTTTGATAATCCGACAAGCAGACGGGCGATCGATGATTCCCGTCTGTTTTTTTACACAAAAAACGGGCCGGAAGACATCTCCGGCCCGTTGTGTATCCATAAAGAGTTTTTTACTCTTCTTGTTCGATCTTCGCCTGCTCAACGATCTGCTGGATCAGATGCGCGGGCACAATGTCGTAATGCGATAGCTCCATCGCATAGACACCACGCCCTTGGGTAATGGCCCGCAAATTGGTTGCGTATTGCAGCATCTCCGCCAGAGGCGCCAGCGCCGTGATCAAGGCCTTCTTCCCTGACTGGTCCATACCCTGCACACGCGCGCGCCGGGTATTGAGGTCCGACATCACCGCACCCGCATACTCATCTGGCACGGTAATGACGAAGTTATACATCGGCTCCAAAAGCACCGGCTTGGCGCCCTGGAACGCTTGCTTGAAGCCTTCGCGTCCGGCGATTTGGAAGGCGATATCTTTGGAATCCACCGGGTGCTCTTTCCCATCCGTCACGGCGACGAACACATCCACAATCGGATAACCGGCGATCACGCCCTGAGTCAGCACGGACTTGATGCCCTTCTCGATCGAAGGCTTGAAAGAACTGGAGATGCGCCCACCGAAGACTTCCCACTCATACTGGAACCCGGCATCCCGTTCCAGCGGCTCCACGCGCATGTGAACTTCGGCGAATTGCCCGGCGCCGCCACTCTGCTTCTTGTGGCGATACTGAGCGGTACTCGTCGCCGTGACGGTCTCTTTGTAAGGAACTTTAGGAACACCTATCTCCAAACCTACGCCGAAACGCGTCTGGATGCGGCGCACCGCCGTATCGACATGCGCGTCGCCCATACCTGAAAGGATCGTCTCACGGGTAGTAGGATCTTGCCGCCACTGTAACGTGGGGTCTTCTTCAGACATGCGGGTCAGCGTCGGTCCCATCTTCGCGGTGTCACCTTTGGTCTTGGGCGAAATTGCCACGCTGAACAACGGTTTCGGGAAAAGTGGCCCGCGCATCCGCAACGAGCGCTCCTTGGCGCACAATGTATCACCAGTCAACGCCTCACTCATCTTGGCAGCGCCACCCAGATCACCGGCATGCAGCCGCTCTGTGGGAATCTGTTCCTTGCCACGCATCACGTAAGTCTGCCCCAAACGCTCCTCAGCGCCAGCGCGACTGTTGTAGACGGTATCACCGGAATTGACGATCCCCCCGTAAATCCGGAAGTAGGTGAGTTTGCCCACGTAGGGGTCCGCAGTCGTCTTGAAAACCAACAATGCCAGCGGTGACATATCGCTGACGGTAAAGGTTTCGGCGCCGGTCGGTCCTTCCGCCGTGAACGGACGGTCGGCAGGCGACGGCACAACCTGTATCAGCACATCGATCACTACGTTCACGCCAACGAGTTCGCTGCCCGTCGATGTCACTAACACCGGCACATAAGCGCCCTCAGCGACGACTTTACGCAGGCCGGTGGAAATTTCTTCCGGCGTTAGCGGTTCGTCAGCGAAATACTTTTCCATCAATGCCTCATCGGCCTCGACGGCGGCTTCCACGATGCGGGTATACAGTTCTTCAACGCGACCGACCAGATCGGCGGGGATGGGCGCCGGGGTGCAGGCCGCACCGAGGTAAGCCTGCTTCTCCAGGACATTGACCACGCCCTGAAACCCGGCTTGTGCGCCGATTGGCAGCATCACGGGCAGAAACTGCGTGTTGAAGCTCTCGGAAAGCGAAGCCAGCGCCTTGTCGAATTTGGCATTTTCGCGGTCCATTTTGTTGACCAGCACCACTTTCGGCAGTTGTTCCTCTTCGGCATACGCCCAGGTCAGTTCAGTACCCACTTCGACGCCGGCAGCGGCGTCGACGAAAACCATAGCCGCATCGGCCACGCGCAGCGCGCTACGCACCTCGCCCGCAAAATCCGTATACCCCGGCGTATCAATGATATTCAGTTTGTATCCCTTCCATTCCACCGGTGCAAGCCCCAAGCTCAGCGAAATACCCCGGCGCACCTCTTCTTCATCGAAGTCGGTGACGGTTGTGCCATCTTCAACCTTGCCGCGGCGATTGGTAGCTTTGCTCGTAAACAACGCCGCCTCCGTCCACGAGGTCTTGCCAGAACCGCTGTGGCCGATCAAGGCAATGTTACGAATCATTTGCGTGGTGTATTCTTTCATCGTCTGCATTTCCTCCATAAACACTAGGTAATAGACAAACAAAGACGGCCTGGAGGCCGTCGTAGTGACGCTGATGCTAACGGCGCTTATTGTAAACGATTTTGATGCAAAGTCAAAGCATGGTAGACAGTTAGACAGTATACGGTAGACAGAAGACGGGGTGTCTCACTCGCTGCCACCGTTCCGGAGGCAGTGCGCCGTAGTCAGAGCGTATCTCGCGAGACTTTTGTAGCCTGGCAATAGGATGTATGGCACTTTGCCCTAGACGACCGTGCGATATACTGTAGCATATGATCAAATTGCTCATCGTCGACAGCCATAGCCTGGTGCGAGAGGCACTCGAGAAACGTCTGCAAACTGCCGTCGGTTTAGAAATCGTCGGCAGTCTGGGGCGTTATGCCGAGGCTGTCCAACAAGCACGGGTGTTAGCACCAGATGTGATTCTGATTGAGACGAAGACGCCAGAAGGACTGGAAACACTGGCGACCCTGCACCAGTTGCTACCCAATACGGCTGTGATTGTGCTGACCTCCTATCCCGACAGCCGCGAAGAGGATCAGGTGCGGCAAATGGGTGCAGCGCGTTATCTGCTGAAAACGCTGGATACACGCTCCCTGGTTCAAGAGATTCGCACCGTTTCCAGGCAAAGCGAAGTCGTCGCCGTCTAGCAAAGCGACAAAATCCGTGAGTGGTTGCGGAAATAAGCATCCAGTCGCCCAAAACTACGGCAAAAACGCGCCAAAAACTTGATTCCCCAACAATCGCCCCTGTGGACTGAGCCGCAAGCAGTCCTCGTCCCACGATACTAATCCTGTCTCTGTCAGGCGCGCGATCGTCGCGCCGTAGACCTCGGCAAGACCCATGCCAAACCGCGCGCGGAAATTTGTCTCAGTCACACCCTCGGCCAAACGCAGGCTCATCATCAGCATCTCCGCACGCGCCAACGCCGGCAGGATGACTTCCGCATCCACTTCCGGCCACTGCCCGGTCTGGCTTGTCTCGATATAATCCACAGGATGGCGCATATTGCTCCAGCGCCGTCCATCCAACCAGGAATAAGCGCCTGCACCCAAACCCAGCCATGGCTGAGTGCGCCAGTAGACAAGATTGTGCCGGCTTATCCACGGCCCAATCCCTTCGGCGCGGTCACCGGGTGGCCTTTCCCATACCGCTTCAGCAGGATGAAGACCACGCGCCCAGTTCGAGATTTCGTACTGCCAGAATCCCGCCGCGCACAAAGCCTCCGACGCCCACTCGTACATGTCGGCGGTGAGGTCCGGGTCTGGCACAGGCAGTTTGTCTACCTCGATCTCGCGCTCCAGCGGGGTCTCTGGCTCCACCGTGAGGGCGTAAAGCGAGAGGTGCTCCGGCTCAAGCGCCAGGGCGCGCTCAAGTGTTGTCCGCCAATGAACGAGCGTTTGTCCGGGGAGGCCATATATCAGGTCGAGGTTAAGGTTGTCGAAGCCCGCCTGCCGCGCCGCCCCGACCGCACCCACGGCCTCATTCCACGTGTGGATGCGACCGAGTATCCGCAGTTCCTCATCGTGCGCCGACTGGACGCCCAGGCTGAGACGGTTGACCCCGGCTCCCCGTAACGCCGCTAGAGATGCGGCATTGATCGTGCCAGGGTTGGCTTCCAGGGTAATTTCGGCATCTTGGGAAAGCGCGAGATGCCGCCGGGCATCAGCGATAAGCGTATGCACCATTTCCGGTTTTAACAGCGAAGGGGTGCCGCCGCCGAAATAAAGCGTCGCCGCAGCAATCTGGGGATAGCATGCCGCCCGCGCGCGGAGTTCACGGCGCAGCGCCTCGACGTAATCTGTCCGCAGCGCCAACAAACCGCTGTAGGTGTTGAAATCACAATAAGCACAGCGTTGCAGGCAAAAGGGGACGTGGACGTAAAGCGCAGTTTGCACGGCTCTTACGTGACAACCCCTTGCGTGAGGCTCAGGAACAAGCTTTCAAGGGTGTCCTGCTCTTCGGCGTAGGCCAGTACAGGAAATCCCGCGGTCACGAGTTCAGCCAGCAACTGCACAACGACTTCCTCGCCACCCGACAGCGTGCTCCAGAGTGCCGGCGGCTCGCTGTTGCGATTCCCTGGCGGAACCACTTCAACGCTAAGCACCTGTGGATGACCGACAAGCCACGCCTGCGCGTCGTCCGCCGGACCGTGAAACACCACGCGCACGCGCCGATGTGGGCGCAGCCGAGAGCGAATCTCATCCACGGTACCCGAAGCGACCAGATGTCCCTGCTCGACGATACCGGCATGCGTGGCGACATCGTCCAGCTCACGCAGCACATGCGACGAGAGGAAGATCGTCTTGCCCATCTCCTGGAGCGCGCGGAAGATTTCGCGCAGTTCGACGCGCGCCCGTGGATCGAGACCGGCTGCCGGTTCGTCGGCGACGATCAGCGCCGGATCGTGCACCAGCGCGCGCGCCACGCCGAGCCGCTGCCGCATTCCCCGTGAGAGCGTCTGCACGGCGTCGTCGCGGCGATGCGCCAGCCCGACCAGTTCCAGCAGATCAGCCACCATCGACGCGCGCTTTTCAGGGGCCACGCCGTAGCATCCGGCGAAGAATTCTAGATATTCGCGCGCCAACATCTCGCCGTACAGGCCAAATTCATCCGGGATAAAGCCGATCAACCGGCGCACATCCTGCCGCTCGGTATCCATCCGGTAGCCGCCTACACGCACAATGCCACTATCGGGTCGCAATAGCGTCGCAATAATGCGGATGGTCGTCGTTTTGCCCGCGCCGTTCGGCCCGACAAAGGCATAGATAGCTCCCTCCTCCACAGCGAAGGTGAGATGATCGACCGCGGGTTGTCTACCCTTGCGGTAGGTTTTGCACAAGTCTTGCACATCCAGGATTGCCATGGCGTCTAGTATAACTGGAAATGAAGGGAATGCCAACGCACAAGGCCCTGACGAATTATCGTCAGGGCCTTCAGTTCACCACACAGCCGGCTGCGGAGGTCACTCCACATTGTTTTGGGATTAGGTGATGACGAACGGGTCGTTCACACCTCTGTGTCAAGTATTTTGGGCGCCCCACATACGGTTATGATTAGAACTTATGTTCTAATTTTAGCAGGGAATGGGGTTTTGTCAACCCTGTAGATTGGTATATTTTGCGCTTGCATCCCACAAGCGGCTGGCGACCGCCATATCATAGGAAGCCGGGGAGGACTGCACAGCCTTGCACTTCACGAAGTATTTTCCGGTCACGCCCTCCACCTCCGACGAAGTCGCCAGGTAGATGCCGGTCTGCGCGCCTTGCTCCGGGCCGATGAAAAACGGGCGAAACAGACGCACGATCAAGCCCATGATCCCACCCCCCTTCATTGCAAAGTTTGTCGCTACGATGCCGGGGTGAAGCGCGTTCGCGGTCACGCCAGTGCCTTCCAACCGCCGCGCCAGTTCATAAGTGAAGAGCACAATGGCAAGTTTGGAGTGCGCGTAAGCCGACAATCCCATATAGTTTGTCCGGCTCTCCAAATCGTCGAAATTGATCTGCGCTCTGGCGTGCGAGCGAGAGGACGTGTTGATGATCCGAGCCGGGGCGCTGGCCTTAAGCGTGTCAAGCAGCAGGTTCGTCAGCAGGAAGTAGCCCAGATGGTTGAGAGCGAACGTCATCTCGATCCCGTCGACACTCTCCTGCCGCTCGCCAAACATAGCGCCGGCATTATTGACCAGCACATCCAAGCGCCGATACCGACTCGTGAACTGCTGCACTAGCTGATGAATCTCTCTCTGTGAAGAGAGATCTACTCTCATAAACTCGAGTGCGGTATTGCCCGTCTGTCGCTTTATCTGGTCGATGACGATGACGCCCTTTGTTGCGCTGCGATCCAGCAGGACTACCGTCGCACCGCGTTGCGCCAACGTTTGCGCCGTCACCGCGCCAATACCGGAAGCAGCACCGGTGACCATACAGACTTTGCCAAGCATAGGTTTGTCAGAAGATGTCAATCGTAAGTCTCCCCGGATGAATTGGATACATTATAGCAGATGGGGTTGCTTCGCACAACCGGCTTCACTTTTCCAGAGAAGTAACGTTTCATGACAGTCACTTCCTATTGGTCTCCAAGGGAACGCACCTCAACGCGGATCTGGGTAAACCCTAGCGAACGCAAAAAATTCTCCAGATAGATGACGCCGGTTTCTTCAGCCTTGTCGAGAATGTCCCGCTCTAGCGCCCAACTCACCAACTGTTTCTCGGCCAGACGGCGCGCGGTGGTCTCAAGTTCCGGATCGGGACGGCGCAACAGTCCCGTCTCACGCTCGTAGACGAACGTCTTTTCGTTGTCGATGCGACTGTAAAGAATCTCCGGCGGTGGCAGGA
>JAKJAB010000134.1:0-6030 GCA_022707725.1 Chloroflexota bacterium
TATCGACAAGAGTCAGCCTCTATCCGAAAATTATGCTGGTGAGCGTTTCTGATGCACCAACGACAGATTTTCGTATAGGTTCTTAGTGTGTATGCCGCAACACCTCATAGTATAGTATAGCAAAAACAGCCCGCGTCAGTCAACAGGGAAAACCCTACTCTTTATCTGGGGGTTTTCCCTATCATGCCGCACGCCTTATCCAACCCAGCGTCCAACACCCACAACACCGCTTCCGTTCGTGAAGCGACGCCCAACTTGTGCAAGATTTCACCAACGTATTTCTCGACCGTTTTCTCGACAATGTGCAGGTGTTCGGCAATCTCCTGATTGCTCGATCCGCGACAAAGCAGTTCCAACACCTCGCGCTCGCGCAGCGTCAGCCCTTCCCACACCACCCGCACGTTCTCGCGCCAGTCCTGTGCGCGACGGCGTTGCTCTTGCGTGAACAATATCTGCCCACACGCCGCCCGGCGAATGGCGTCCAACAGGGCTTCGCCGCGCGCGTTCTTGTCCAGGTAGCCCGCCGCGCCCGCGTCCAGCATTTGCGACAAGTAATAGTCGCGATCGTGCGCCGTCAGCACCAACACAGCAGTTTCGGGATGGTGTTCGTTGGCCCACAGCACAATATCCGCCGGCGACGTTCCCGGCATCACCAAATCCAGTACGGCGACGCGCGGCTTCAACTGCGCGATCAACTGCTGCGCTGCGTCGCCATCGGCGGCCTCTCCCACCAATTCGATATTCGGCGCGGCTTGCAACAGGCCCCGAAGACCTAGCCGCGTGACTTCGTGGTCGTCGGCGATGATGACCGTAATCGGTAAGGTGACACTTTCCATCTTCCCTCCATTGGCAGGCTATCGAGATGCGGCGCTGAGTTGTAATTGTGGCAGGAGATTGGTGAATGGCGGTATTGTAACATAAGCGTATGGAGTCGCAATCAAAAACGCTCCACCGGATATGGTATAATGCCCCTTCAGTATCATTCAGGGTCAAGCGCGCGACTTGACTCACTACAGTCAAGGAGTACGTGTTATCATGAGTTTCGATCAGTTTTCTCTCGACCCGCGCATTCTCGCGGGGGTCGCAGCGGCAGGATTTACCACGCCGACGCCCATTCAAGAGCAGGCCATCCCGGAGGTGCTCGCCGGGCGCGACATCTTCGGTATCGCGCAGACCGGCACCGGCAAGACGGCGGCCTTCATCCTGCCCATTCTCCAACGGCTCACGCGCGGCAATCTGCGCCAGATCCGCGCGTTGATCGTCGCGCCCACGCGCGAGTTGGCCGAGCAGATTTACGACGTCAGCACGGCGTTGGGGACGCGCACCAAAGCCCGCACCGTCGCCATCTACGGTGGGGTGAGCAAAAATCCGCAAATCGAGGCCCTGCAACGCGGCGTCGAGATCGTCGTCGCCTGCCCGGGCCGCTTGCTCGACCTGCACAACGAGGGATACGTTGACCTCTCACACGTCGAAGTGCTGGTGCTGGACGAGGCCGACCGCATGTGCGATATGGGCTTCCTGCCCGACATCCGCCGCATCCTCAAGCTGCTGCCCGCGCAACGGCAGACGTTGTTCTTCTCCGCCACCATGCCGGACGAAATCCGCGAGCTGGCGGAAACGATCCTCAAGGACCCGGTGACGGTGCAAATCGGCATCATCGCCCCGGCCAAAAGCGTGTCGCACGCGCTGTATCCCGTCCCGCGCGCGCTCAAGAAGGACTTGCTGCTGGCGCTGCTCGACCGGACGGCGACGGGGCGCGTGCTCATCTTCACCCGCACCAAACATCGCGCCCGCAACCTGGCGCGCGATCTGCTGAAGCGCAAATTCAACGCGGCGGCGCTGCAAGGCAACATGTCGCAGAACCAGCGCCAGAACGCCCTGGACGGCTTCCGCGACGGCAAATTCGACGTGCTGGTGGCGACCGACGTGGCGGCGCGCGGCATCGACGTGACCGACATCACCCACGTCATCAACTTCGACATCCCCGATACGGTGGACGCCTACACACACCGCATCGGGCGCACGGGCCGCGTGGATCAGACCGGCGAGGCATTCACGTTCATCGAGCCGGAGGACGAACCCATAGTGCGCGACATCGAGAAGGTGCTCAAGACGCGCATCGAGCGGCGGCGACTATCCGATTTCGATTACGGCGATTTCAAACCGGAATATCAGGGGCAGCAACAGCTACAACAAGCGCCGGTGCGCCAGCAACGTCAACAAAGTGGAAATGGTGCCTCTCGCGGACAGGCGCAACGTCCAGCGAAAGCATCGCACCAACCGCAGCGCAAGGCTCACACCTCACCGGGCCGGTAAAATCCGGGTGATTTTTCACCGCTGAGAACGCGGAGTTCGCAGCGTCACATGATTTCTCAGCGTTCTCAGCGAACTCGGCGGTGAAAACAATATTGTGGAGGCAGGTATGTTCCCAGAACGCAGACTGGGCTTCGAGACTGTTCCGTCTACAAAATAACCAGAGCAGCGCGGGAACGACGCAATAGCGCGAGTTGGGTTCAAGCCCTTTCCTACAAAAGCAGATCCCTGATCCCGTCAAACACCAGCTTGCCGCTGAAATACAGGAGCATCACACCACACAAAGCAAACACGACCTGCTGGAAACGCTGGCCGAAAAACTGCCCGCCTTTGAACGAAAGCGCCGAGAGAAAATAGGCCCATACGAAATCGCACAGCCAGTGCGTCACAGCAAGCACGAGGAAGCCGACCAGTCCGAATTCCACGGAGCGCAGGACGAGCGCCGCGCCAACCGTTGCCCACCAAATCAGAAAGTAGGGATTGCCCAGGCTCAAAAGAATGCCAGCGAGGATCGGGGAGCGCGCGTCGTCTTTTTTGCTGATGGCGGCTTGCCGGACGCTACGCAACATCCCGATTCCCATCCACAGGAGAAACGCGCCCCCCACCAGCGCGATGCCGGTCTTCACATAAGATATGCTCAGGATGTAGCCGATGCCAAAGTACACGGCGACCATCAACGGAAACTCGACGATGCCGTGCCCCACCGCGACCAACGCGCCCGCGTGCGGCGACTTGTTACCCTTGCCGACGATCACGGTCGTCATCGGTCCCGGCGCCATCACGCCGGAGAGTGAGATCAGGACAATTTCGGAAAGAAATAGCAAAAATGGCATTATGTTTCCCCCCTCAAGTGTAGTCAACCACATTGTAACAGAATTATTCAGAATTCGTACACCATGATCCGGGGTTACAGTTGGACTTACTCAACGACACACAGCATTCAAGAAAGTAGTCCAAAGCCGCAAGTCGAAACCTCCACACCCATCAGATAGTGCAACTTCGACACCTGTCGAACGTAATAATATAGCCCGTGCAACACAGCACGGGTATTCCTATGATAAACGATACGCGAAAGGAGACATCGAAATGAGTGAAGAAACAACTACCGTTGAACCCACCGTGACCGAACCGGTCGTCAAATTAACCACCGAGCAGGTTTTCGAGAACATGCACACGACGCGCGACCTGGCCAACGCCGACCTCAGCGGCCTCGACCTGGCAGGCGCAAAGTTCGCAGGCGTGAAAATGGCCGGTGTAAACTTGTCCGGCGCGAACATCCCCGGCGGTCTTTTCGCGGGCGCGGAGATGGCGAACGCCAACCTCGCCAACGCCGATATCGTGGGCGGCAAGTTTATGGGCGTCAACCTGCTCAAGGCCGTGCTCGCCAAGGCCAAGCTCACCGCCGCGAAGTTCATGGGCGTCAACCTCGAAAAGGGCGACCTCTCCGGCGCAGACCTGACGGACAGTGGCTTTATGGGCGTGAACCTGACGGGCGGCCAACTGCGCGGGGCGAAGCTGCTCGGCGCAAAGATCACCGGAACCAACCTCAAAGACGCCGACCTGACCGAGGCTGACCTCACCGGCAGCACGCTCAAGCGCGTCGATGTGACCGGTGCGGACTTCACCGGCGCGAACACCACCGGCGCGCGCGCCAGCAAAGTCAACTGGGGCGCCGCCAAGACGCCGCCCGCCCAACTACCGGAGGCCCTACCCGAACCGCCCGCCTGGCTGCCCGGCGTCATCGCCGGCGTCGCCGTCGTGCTGATCCTCGTGGCGCTGCGCAAGAAGAAACGCCGCAGTTAATGCCCCAAAGAACGAACCACGAACCTACACGAATAAAGGTAGAAATTGGTGTAGATTCGTGGAAATTCGTGGTCAAAATGGTCCATTGCTGTGGTCGGTCTCTAACCACGCCCTAACTCTTCCCTGGTTTGACAAACGTGATACAATGCGTATATAAAGAGTCAAGACTTCCGACTTTGACTATTTCGTAGGAGGCATTGTATCTATGACGGGAGAAATCGAGTTCGTTTCCAATTACAACGATCATAGCAACGACCGGGGCTTTCAGTTCGAGTTCTACTGCAACCGCTGCGGGACGGGGTATCGCACGCCGTTCCAGGCATGGGCAATGGGGACGGCGGCCTCGGTGCTGGACACGGCCAGCAGCCTGTTCGGCGGCGTCTTCGGCTCCGCCGCCAATGTCGCCGAACGCGCGCGCTCTGCGGCTTGGCAAAAAGCGCACGACGAGGCTTTCGAGCAAGCCTCGGAGAAGATTCGTCCCAACTTCATCCAGTGCCCGCGCTGTTCGGCGTGGGTGTGCAAGAAGAGCTGCTGGAACACCAAACGCGGGCTGTGCAAGGACTGCGCGCCCGATCTGGGCGTCGAGATGTCCGCGGCGCAGTCCAGCCGCTCCGTCGAAGAGGTGTGGGCGCACGCCGCGATGGCCGAGGAAGACAAGCATCTCAGCGAGAGAGACTGGCGGGAGACCATCGTCGCTTCGTGTCCCAACTGCCACGCTCCATTGGCGACCAACGCCAAGTTCTGTCCGGAGTGCGGAACCAAACTCAAATCCGCGCAACATTGCCAGAACTGCGGAACGAAGCTGACGCCGGGCGCGAAGTTCTGCCCGGAGTGCGGCGAGAAGGTATAACGCGACACAACAAAAGCTCCCGATGGCCCTACCATCGGGAGCTTTTCTAACCTGATTATGGATTCTCGCCGGAACCAGGCGGCGTTTCCGTCGGTGTGGGTGTTTCCGTTGGCGTTTCAGTCGGTGTGGGCGACAGGGTTGGCGTAGGTGACAGGGTCGGTGTGGGTGACAGTGTGGGTGTCGGCGTCGATGTCACGGTTGGCGTCAACGTGATCGTGGGTGTCGGCGTAATCGTGGGCGTGGACGTCGGTAGGTCGCCAACGCGGTCGATGCCCACTTTCACCAGGGCATTGCCCTCCTTTTCGTAGTATTCCACGACGATGGTGTACTTGCCCGCGACCAATTGCACTTCCGTCTGATACGTTCGATCTCCCGCGCTGATGTGCCACTCGTTCAAGATCAACGTCCCATTGACGAAGATGCGCACGCCATCATCGGCGACCGCCAGGAAGCGATACGCCCCCGCTGTTGCCGTCATTTCACGGGTCCAACGCACAGCGAAATTGTCCACCGGCAATCCCACCGCGGGTGCGTTCTTCTCCCAGTTAAAATCGATCCTGGAATCGTTGCGGACCAGCACCGGCGTCCCGGTAAGATCGATATTGTTCCAGTATTCACCCTTCCAATCGGGGAAGGTAGGTGTGACTTTCTCCCAGGCCAGCCGCACGCGCGCGTTGCCGGCACTTTCATAATAATCGACGCGCAAAGTGTGTGTACCGGCAGTCAGCGCCACATCGACGGACCGCTCCCGTTCTGCGCCGTCGCGCCACTCATCGATGACGAGTTGGTTATCGACCCACAGCCGCGCGCCATCGTCCATCGCCAGCCGGAAACGATAGGTGGCGGCATCGAACGTCAACGCGCGCGTCCAGCGGGCTGAGAAGTTGTCGGCAGGCAAACCCGTATACGGCGCATCTGTGCCCCAACTGAAGTCCAGGCGCGCGTCGTTGCGCACCAGCGCTGGAACACCCTCCAGCGTCCGGTTGGCCCAGTACTCGCCCTTCCAATCCGTAAAGACATTCACTTTCTCCCACCCCACCTGGATGAGCGCCTGCCCGGTCGCC
>JAKJAB010000134.1:6040-8578 GCA_022707725.1 Chloroflexota bacterium
CATCAGATCAGTAGTGAGGGTGCGTTTCCCGCCGGTGCGCCAGTCATCAATGATCAATCTGTCATTGATGTACAACCGCGCGCCATCATCCACCGTCACCGAGAAACGATACATTCCCCCCTCGAAGGCCAGCATACGCGTCCAGCGCGCTGAGAAATTGTTCGTCGGGAATTCCGGCACCGGCCCGCCATTGCCCCAGTTGAAATCCAACTTCGCATCATTGCGCACGAGATCCGGCACCCCGGACAACGTCGTATTCGTGTAATACCGCCCGTACCACGCGTTGGCGTCAGGCGCGGGCGTGGCTGTGAACGTCGGCGCGACAGTCGGCGCGGGCGTGTCGGTGGGCGTCGGTGAAGGTGTAGCACTCGGTTCGATAGTGGTTGTCGGCGAAGGTAGTGGCGTTTCGGTAAAGGTGAAGCGCGTCGTCGCCAACACATTGGCAGAGGGAGCCTGCGCCAGCACGTCCACCCCGGTGTGACCGCTCCACCCCTCTCCTAAAATCAATGAGACGTTAAACGTGCCATCTTCCTTGACAAGAACGGTCGCCGCGGGCGGAAGCATCTGACGTCCCGTTTTGAGATTGATCAGGATGACTTCGACAGCGACATAAGGTGGCCAGTTGGTCCCCTCGATTGTAATGGTCGTACCCGGCAATCCAGAGGATGGCGTCACGATGAGCTGCGGCGTTTGAGGGGTCGGTGTCGGTCTGGATAACCAGCCGCCTCCGCGCAACGCCATAACGATCAGACAGCAGATCGCAAGAAGACCCAACGCGACAATCGTCATCACGATGTAGAACCAGCGCGGCGCGCCCACCGGCGCAGGTGGATTGTAGTAGCCCTGCATCTCTTGTTCATCGCGCAAGGGTTGCACGTCTTGTACGTCTTCCATACGCCCCTCCTTCACGCATCACAGACCCTCTGCGTTTTTACCACTCAAGAACAGTTTATAATGATTCCCGCCAATCCACAACATTTCTTAGCACAATTCCATTATACTTCAAGACGCTACATTAGGCGATAGTGTTCCCCAAACTAGAACCCCCGCTGCTTGTCCACCTGATTGCGCAACGGCAGTTCACCGCGCAGGAAGCGGTCGAGGTTCTCGCGGAAGATGTCGAGGATGTAGTCCGCTTCGAACTGCGTCCCACCGGCAGCGTGCGGCGTGATGAGCACGTTCGGCATGTCCCACAGCTCGCTATCGGGCGGCAGCGGCTCCTGTGCGAAGACGTCCAGCGCCGCGCCGCGCACGTGACCGCTTTTCAGCGCCGCGATCAGCGCAGCCTCGTCGATGATGCGCCCGCGCGAGATACCCACGAGCAGTGCATCGGGCTTCATCTGTGCGATTTCCGCCGCACCGATCATCCCGTCGGTCTGGGCTGTGTAGGGGACAGTGACGACGACGTAGTCGGACACAGCCAGCACGTCGTGCAGGCGCTCCGGCCTCCACAACGCTTCGACAGTCACCGGCTTCTCCAGCGACAGTAGATCCACCGCGATGACGCGCATCCCAAACGCGACCGCGCGCCGCGCCACTGCGCGTCCTACCGCTCCAAGCCCGATGATGCCCATCGTGCTGCCCGTCAACTCAAGCATCTGCGGGCGGAACTGCTGGAACGCCCACTCGTGCTTTTGCTGCTTGACCACGAAATCCTTGATGCAGCGCGTAAACGCCAGGATCATGCCGAAGACGCTGTCGGCCAGGCACGCAGCGTGCGTCCCGGTCGCGCTGGTCAGGATCACGTTGCCCGCCACCAGTTCGGGGATCGTCAAGTAGTTGTTGACGCCCGAACTGGGCGCTTGCAACCACTTGAGCTCCTTCGCCGCGAGGAAAGCCTCACGATCCAGATTGCCCATATACACGTCGGCGTCGGCGATCATCGCCGGCAGCGCCTCGCGCTTCTCGCAGTACGCGAATCCCGCATCGGGATACTTCGCCTGCAAATCAGGAATCGCCCTCTCCAACCCCATCAAACTCGCGCCGATCAAAACCTTCATCGCACACCTCCCTCGAAAATTGACCACGAATCTTCACCAATCTTCACGAATAATCGGCTCATTAAAATCATCTTACAATTCCGGTACACGGATGAACACGGAAACCCCGGATTGTTTTCCTAAAAATCCAAAGAATCCGTGAAATCCGTGTACAAATCCTGGATTCTTTCTAACGTAAATTCGTGAAGATTCGGCGAATGTGGACATCCGTGGTGAAAAAGCTCAATACAGACTTCCCTTCGCCTCCGCCGCGCCGTCCGCCGCCGCGCCGGTAAAGTCAATCGTGTCGAACTCCTCGCGGGCCGCCTTCGCCATAAAGCGAAGATCGCTCGCCAGCGCCAGGAATTGGAAGCCCTGGCCGATGCGCAACGTAACCTCCGGCGCAGTGAAGCAATGCTTGCCTGCCGCTTTGCCCATCTTTTTGGCAGCAGCGAGCACAGCCTGGATCGCCTCCTCGTGAACCGTGCCGGGACCGGTCGCATTCGGATGCACGCCCAGCGACAAGGCCAAGTCGTTCGGACCAATGAAGCAACCGACG
>JAKJAB010000135.1 GCA_022707725.1 Chloroflexota bacterium
CGAGTACCCCACCCCAATATATATCGGCTCATCATAAGTAAAAGACAGTTTGTTGATTCCTGCCGTCGCCTGTGTAAAGAAGGCCAACAGCAAGAGCAGCACCAGGCCACGTCGCATATTCCGGGGAATTGTGTGCAACATCACTCACGCCTCTCTAAATCAATCAAAGACTGCCCCGACTCAATCAAAGAAACCTGCTTCGGTTTGCACAGCTCATTCGCTTATAACAGTGAATAAAGGGATTATCCCATCAGGCAAGGGCTGACCGGCGCTATCGAGAACGGGCAAACGGGTGAGATCGGCGGGTCTGCCCCGCCGAGAGTTCGGGCAGGTCCAACCGCCGCACATCGACAATCATGTCGCCGGCCTCCCATGCAAACGTAGGATACCAACCGGCGCGTGGCGGGCCGTCGTCTTGGTCGAGCATCTCGCCGGCCTCGTCGAACAAATGCACGAAAACCGTGTAGTCGTGGGATTGCGCCGCCTGCGCTTGCCAGTACAAGGTCACCGTCAGCGGGGTGTTGCTTTGCGGTGGAGCAGATAGATCGTATCCTCGCAAAAGGATGCTCTCGCCCAGTGTATACTGCACCGGATACTCCGGCGCAATGGCCTGGGGCTTCTCGGGAGCCACCGTCACCGCGCCGACGACCGGCGGGACGTTGGGCAGTCCCACACTGTCGAACGCCGTCAACTGATCGCGTGAATCGTCGAGATACAGCCCAATAAGCACCTGATACCGCTCCGGCGTGGGAACCCAGGGTTCTACGGCGATGCGGTACACGTCACAGAACGCATCACCCGGCGTCCACAGCGAGGTGGGATAACGGCCCAAGCCAGGATACGTGTGGCGCTCTCCGGCGCGGGTGTAGTTCTGCCCGAGCAATTGCACGTAGACCGTGTAGTCCTCGGCGACCGGCGCCAGCGCCTCCCAACAAGCTTTGACGGCGACTCTATCTCCCGGTGCCACTCGTTCCGGTTCGATCTCGACACCGATGAGCCGGAGACGGTGATCATAGTTGAAATTGACCGGCTTGACTGCATTCTCCACCTGCTGTGGGGCATAAAGCCGTGGAGGGGCAAAAGCGGCCTGGATGCGTACGCCCGGCGCAAGCGCGGCCAAGACGGCCATACCGAGCAGCAAAGCCCGGCCCAGAGCGCGCCACCCAGGATGCGCAGATCTCAGCGCTACGCCATAGGCCGCCAGAAACGCCCACGCGCCAATCGCCGGGAAGAACAAACGCCCGTGCGGCGCGGCGACCTCGCGCATCCAGTATAACAACGCCACGCCAATAGCCGCACACCACCCCGCGCCGAGCAGGTAAATGCCATCAGTCGCCTCCACTGCCTCGCGCAAGGCGGCGTGCGCAGGGCGCATTCGGAGACGGCCAAATGCACGCCAGAGGCCGTAAACCCCACACGCGCCAGTGGCGAGCGTCAGCAGTGCGTACACCCAATCAGGCCAGAAGATGTGCCCCCAGCCATACGCGCCCCAAAACGAACGAGCGAGCAAGGGAATGTCGCGTACCAGCTCCGGTATGGATTTAGGCTGTGGATTTCGCCAGAGCGTATCGAAGTGACGGCTCGTTGCCAATGGGTCACCATAGAGCCGCAGGTTGCGGGCATACCACCAACCGGCCGCGGCCACAGCCAACGCCAGGTAAAGCCCCAGCGCCGTCATCAGCTCTTTCCAGGAGAGCCGCTCGCGCCAGGCTTGCCAGCACAAGACCACGCCGATCCCAAAGAACAATGCCAGCGTGCTCGTCTTGGAGAGCGCCGCCAGCCCCACGACCACGCCAAGCATAGCAGTGCGTCGCGCCGTCAACCCGCGCCGGAACACGCGCGCGGTGAGCCACAGCGTCACAGTAGCCAACGCGGCGGTGCTGCTGTCGTTATTGATCACGCCGCAAATAAAGACGAACTGCGGCTGGAACGCCACCAACGCGGCAGTCACCAGCGCGCCCTTGCGGGTCTGGAACGCTTCGTAGCCCAGCCCCCAGGCTGCAAGGACGGTCAGGATGCCAAACAGGAGCGATGTCAACCGCGTGATATGAATGGCCAATGGAGCGCCACGCCACGGGAAGCGTTCCGTCTCCGTGTGGATGAGCATATTCTTGTTGTCCAGCGCGGTGCCGAGCGCCTGATACCCAAAGTGGGGATTGTGCCAGAAGAGTGCGCTCAGGTCGTTATCGTCGAAAGGGGCACTGAAAAACGCGGCTATGGCGTAGTAAAGCGGCGGTTGCGCGGCTTCCTGGTTCGCGCCGCTGACGTTATCGTCCAGGGAAGGCAGGCCATGTCCGCCCACCAACCACCGGACATAAGCGTAGTGCCATGCCTCGTCGGGCGCTTCGAAGACGGGCGTGGCACTGTTGTGCAACAACGTCAGGGCAAGGAAAGCGATGACGAGCGGCAGTAATGGATGCAGATAACGAGATACCCGATTCATGGTGATAACGGCCAAATCAAAAGCGCATCGTTAGGCGCAGATGCACCATCGCGCAACGCGGGAAGGCGAATGCCATCCACCGGATTATACAAACCAACGACAATGGCATCGCCAGGTAAAACCACCTGCGGCAACTGATGTGTGTCCACAATACGATCACCGGATTGCCAGA
Organism: Chloroflexota bacterium; assembly: GCA_022707725.1. Taxonomy (GTDB): domain Bacteria; phylum Chloroflexota; class Anaerolineae; order B4-G1; family SLSP01; genus DSWT01. Next base: position 2,616 of record JAKJAB010000135.1, read on the forward strand.
GAGAGGTAGGGAAAGCGCCCGTGGCCGGCGGACCATCGCCGGTGGTTTTGAGCGCGCCATTCGCATCCAGCAGGTGGACAAAGACAGTGTAATCCACCGGCAGAGCGCGTTCGGCTTCCCAGCATAACTCTACCAGTGTATGATCGGCTTCCGGAACGACGACGGCGTGTGTCAGGCGCACATAGATTGGTCTGCCAACCTCATCACCCAGGCCAAGCGTACTCGATAGCTGCGCCTCGGCGGGACAATCCGGCGCAGCGCCCGGCAGACGCAGCCGCGTCAAGGTCAGGTGTGTTCCGGCGGACGTACCATCGATGCTAATCGGCAAGCGCGCGCCGTCTTCCTCCCGATATAGCGCCAGGTGCAGATCCCAGGCCTGTGTCACGAAATCAGCAGGCGGCAAGTCGAATTGATAACGATCAACAATGACTGCGCCGGTCTGCCAGGCTCCGGTGGGATAGTTGCCCCGTCCCGGCCAACTATCGTAAGTCCAGCGTTGAGTTGTATCCCCTGGAATCGGTGACACCAACTGCAAAGCCAGAAGATAGTCTTCAACAGGCGGCGTATCGGCCTGCCAATAGAGCGCGATCTGCATACGCTGCCCGCGGTCATCTACGGTCAGATCGTACCCGTGCAGACGAATCGTGTCTGCAAAGGTGGCATTGAGAGGATATACAGGTCGTGCGACAACAACGCGGCGCGGTGGGGCGAAGAAAGCAGGCAGAATTCGACCCCCTGTCCACCAGGCAGAAAGCAGCAGTGCGATCAGCACGCCTTGCGTCACCCGGCGCGGCGACCACAGACGGGTCAAGCCGGCCGCCATCACCAGCGCGACGGCAGGAAGGGCAGGGAAGAGCAAACGACCGCCAGGCGCTGGCGTCATCGAGTTCCAGCGCAGCCAACTCAGTGTCATGACGATGAACCAGCCTCCCAGCACGATAAGCATGTAACGTTCCGTTGAGCGGAGACGTCGCCACCCCCACAGCAAGCCGGCGACGCTCAAAGCGACGAGCAATCCATAGAAAAGATAGAATCCCGATGGATAGAACGCACAGGGAAGCTGTCCCCAGAACGAACGAAACATCAGGCCAGCCTCCAATAGTCCTTGCCAGGCAGTACTCCATCCCCGGTTGCCAACCACCGCGAGCATCGGCCTCAACGCCGTCGGGTCACCATAAAGCTGCCAGTTGCGCCAGAACCACCAACTGCCGAGTGCAAGCGCGGTGACAGGAATGAGCAGCGCGCGCAGAGTGAGGATCGGGCGGGGTGCAGCACGGCGCAACCACAGCGCCAGGAAAAGCGCCGCGCACGGAATTAGGGTCAGCCATCCGCTCAATTTGCTCAGACCTGCCGCACCGCAGAGCACGCCCAAGAGCAATGCTCGCGGCCAGTCCAGGCAGCGCTCCTGCCACGCGCTTGCAGTCAGCCAAAGGGTCACGGTTACCAAAGGCGTGAGAAGATTATCGTTGTTGACGCCGCTGGCAACCAGCAGAAATTGAGGATTGAAAGCAACAAAAGCCGCGCCGAGTAGTGGAATGGCGGAGCGAGTGGGAAAAAGCCGGCAGCCAAGCGCAAACGCGCCGGCGACTGTGACAGCTTGCAAGCATGTTGAAAACAGTCGTAGCACGTGCAAAGTCAATAGCGCGCCGTGCCAGGGAAAGGCGTCACGGTGCGGATCGTGACGCAGTACAGCGCGGTTGTCGTATTGGTGTGGAGCCTCAGGCCCACAGGCTACGCGGGGATTCAATTGCCAGAAGCTCGGGGCGTCTGTAGAATGAAAACCAAACAGACGCACGAGACCGGCGGACAGCACATAGTAGAGCGGCGGCTGTGAGATTTCCTGGTGCATCCGGTAATCCTGAACATCCGACGCACCGTGAACCGGCAATCGCCCGGTATCCGCTACATAGCGGATCACTTCGAAATGCTCCAGTTCGTCCAGATTCTCAAAAGGGGGCAAGATCACGCCATAGGCCAATCCCAGGCTGAGATAGGCCAGCAGAATCACGATCAGGCCCCGATAAGATTTATGGCTCATAGCGAAGTATTGTAATGGCTTTTATCGATTCAACAAGAGAAGGCATCAATCCCCGTGTAGATGCATGTGGTTTGGTTGGATCAACGTCGCAGAATCATAGGAAGATAGGTCCGATTGGTCTGTCCCAGAATCGCATATAGCCCAGGTCGATCAATCCACGCCAGGATGTGACCAGAGCTGTGTTCCGAGGTCGTGATACTATCGGTCACCCAAGCGGTAGCATCCAGTCGGTAAAGCTCTTCGGTACCTGTGATCATAGCGCCAGTGTCCTTGAACCCCAACAGCACCTCCACCGGTCTGACCGACAACGCGCCATCCACGACAAAAAAGTGATCGGCGCCGTAGAAATCGCCTACCGGTCGAGGTTGCGTATAAGTCACACTGAGGGTGATCTCCGAAGTCATGGTCCCGCTCAAGGTTCCGGCTGGAATATGCAATGCAGTCAGATGTCCGGGATGAGTTATCCACAGGAGTCCACCTTCTGCGCCGAAATATCCGGCATCGGAAGGAAGCGGAGTGGGCGTCGGTGCAGACGTCGGTGTAGGCATTGGCGTCACTGGCGCATTGCGGGCGCAGCGGAAGCCGATATGTTCATAGAGTTCCGCAGAGGCTTCGTCGTGACGCACCCAGTTAGAGGCCAGGCGGGCGTGATCATACCATCCACCACCGCGAGCCAGGTGATATTTACCCAGATCAACCTCGGGGCCGGTCGGATCATAGTAAGGAGATCTGGGATAGTAATCTTTCTGATAAAAATCACTGACAAACTCTCTCACATTGCCCGTCATATCCAACACACCGTAGGGGCTGGCATTCTGAGGATACGAACCCACGGCAACCGTATCACCGATGCAGGGTTCAGGCAGAACTTCACCAGGACGTAAGATAGCGATGTTGCTGCGCGCACAAGTCGGTTCATCGTGTCCCCAAGAAAATGGGCGTAAATCCGTGCCGCGTGCAGCCTTCTCCCATTCTGCTTCGGTAGGAAGACGCTTGCCCACCCATCGACAATAGGCATCAGCGGATGGCCAGGTAACATTGAGCATGGGATATTGAGCATACTTCGGGTCAATGTAGTAATCAGGACGAGTTGCTGAAGCCACGGAGAGCGGAGCCGGGCAAGCTCCAGCTGCCTGACAGGCCGCATATTGCGCATTTGTAACTTCCAACTTATCGATGGCAAAAGCGTTCAGGTACACCAAATGGATGGGGGTCGCATCAATATCGCAATGAATCGCTGAATAGTCCGCAGCGCATCCCATTGCAAATGCTCCGGCCGGAATGTAAACTTCATCGCCTACCGGAGCAATCGACGGTGCATTCTCCGTCGTCGCCCCAACCGGGCGGAAAACAACCTGTCCCAGTAATAGCACGAAGATCAAACTAACAGTAAATAATGCGCATTTCAGACACTTCCGCATACTCCTCCTCAGTACGCTCGCGAAACCGTATTTTATTTTTTAATTTTCATTGAAACCGTCAATGGCATAGTGGATAACTGTTCGAAATCATCGAGCCGGTAGACTCCAGTATACAGTATATATTCGCCCTCTGCAGTCCCCTCTGGTATAATGAGGGGATGGCGTTGAGCCAGAACATCACCGGCCTGCCACTGTTCCACTGGAAAACCCAGCCCATCTCCCACAGCGATAGGTACACTCCCAGCGTCACGCAGATGTAACATAACGGAAAGCGGTCGATCCGGCGTTTGGCGCATTCTCCAGAAGGTGATAGCTGTCACCGTCGTATCGGGTCTGGCGCTTGGCGGCGCCAGTATACCCAGATAATCCACAACACCCGCTAATTCTACCCGCACTTGAGAGGTTAGCAAACGACATGCCGCACATTCCCAGATCGCAAAAGCCGGCAACTCGCCGTTTCTAGGTTGTAGATAATTGATCCGCAGACCCTCAAGGGGCAAGGCCGCCATCCATTCAGGAAGCAGAGCGAGACGCAGTGTGTCGGCGCGCGGCCACTGCAACCGCGTCTGCTCAGGAATGGCACGGGCATACCAGCCGGCAGAGAGACCGCCTGGAATAACCCAGCTCTGTTCGCAGTCGAACGTGATCCGTCGCAGGTCAGGAATGCCAAATCCTTCGTCGATAGCGGCGGCGTCGAGCGGCGTGACCGGAATAATACACTGCGCGATCCATGCGCCTGATAGTGGACGCACAGAGTAAAGATGCATCGCGTTGCCGATCTGGGCAAACGGATCGCGATGGCGGAACCAGTCGAACGTCGACGGGTAAGGGAGCGGAACCCCATCCAACGTCGTGGCGCCGATGGCGTATATCCCCGACTCCGGATTAAAGCGCCGCGGCAGCACAGGCAGCGCACTCGGCATGGGCGTGATGGGCGTGTATTCCACGCCATAGGCCGCCGGATCATAAAATGTAAAGGCCGAGAGATTGACCGATCCCAGGCCGGTTTCCCGCTGGTACGTTGCCAGCGCCTTGAACGTCTGCCCCCAATCGGTGTTGGAATCGGCCAGAAAACGCCAACCATTTTGCGACCCACCGGCAAGTTCGTTGAAGAAAGTCAGGTAATGCGGTGTGACACGCAATGTACCGATGGCCAACCAGGCCCAAAAGAGGGCCAACGCAAGCCGTAATCCGTAATCCGTGATTCGTGATTCGTGATTCGTGATTCGTGACTTATGATTCCTGATTCGCCATACATAACACGCGACGCCAACATACAAAAACGGCAGTATGGGCAGTAGATGCCGGTAACCGATCGTAAGTGGGCTGGTGAGGCTGGCGAGGGCGTAGAGAAGGGGAAAAGTGTAAAACGTAAGGTGTAGAAGGTGAAGTTTGGTGCGCGAGATGCGAGAGGTAACATACAGGAGCAGCGCACCGCATAGCAACAAGAGAGGCAAAGGGGTTTTTACCAGGAACGCTATCGGGAAGTATTGCCACCAGCCATGCATAGTGTTTTGTCCCAACAAGAAAGCCTCCCGCCCATAGGCAAGGTTGTCCTGCAAACGCAGCCAACGCTCGATGTGACTGGCAGCAGGCAGAGGGACAGCGCCTCCAAGCACATCGGGCACAGGACGCACCTCAAAGCCGTACAGCGCCCACAGCACCAATAGCGATAACGCAGCCAGCCCGACAAAAGCCCACAACAAAGTGAAGCGATCCCGCGAACGTTCATCAGAATGCGGCCGCGATTTCCAAATTGCGCCCCATGATGCGCCACCGCGCCACTGCGCCGCTACCGTCAGCAATGTACCCAATCCCAACACAGGATACACCAATAGCGCCGTCAACTTTGCACCCTGGGCCAGGCCCAACAGAACGGCGGCAATGCACCACCGACGACGTGTGGGACGTTGCAGCCAACGCACACCGGTCCATACCGCCCAAAAGCTGAACGCCGTCGCGCCCATGTCGGTGGTCGCCAGACTGCCGTGGGCCAGAAAGTTAGGATCGAAAGTGCAGACGAAAAGCGCGAGCAAACCTGCCACCGGGCCGGCAAACGCAGCCGCACAGCGACAGAGTGTCGCAGCCAGGATAAGGGGCAGCAGGACAGCCGCCAGCCGTGGCGCGACGATGACCCGGTCGATCGGACGGTATGCCAGCGTCGTTGCCTGCGTCACGGCGATGAGATCGTCACTTGCGTAGCCTGCGGCGGTTTCCGGCGGTGGAAGATCAGGAACAAAAAACAGCGGCCACGCAAAGAGCGTCTTGGCGACCGGGGCATGCTCGTCGAAAAGGCGCAACTTTCCGGTGCGCAAGTACTCATAGCCGCTGGTGATGTGAAACCCCTCATCCACCGTTGCGGAGAGCTGCGTAGCCGCGCCAACAAGCTGCGCATAAAGGCACAGCAGCAACAACAAGGCCCCGCCGCGCATCATCCAAGAACGCCGAAGGCGTTGGTTCATGGAGCAATAACCTCCAGTTGCCCAACAGTGATGTGAT
>JAKJAB010000136.1 GCA_022707725.1 Chloroflexota bacterium
CGAGCGATGCGCCGTTCGACATCGCCGTGTTGGACCTGAATATGCCGAATTTCGAGGGATATGTAGACCCTACCGCGGGTTTGCAGTTATTGAGCAAGCTTTTGGAAGCGCAGCCCGGTTTTCCGGTGATTGTGTTGACGGCTTTCGATGAGGTCGAGCGGGCCAAGGACGCCGTCCGGCGCGGCGCGCGCGCCTATTTCGTCAAGGGCCGTGAAGCCGACTTGATCGCCTTGATCGAGCGCATCATCCAGAACTAACCGTTTCCCCCATTTCTCGCGTGAAGGAGCAAATCTATGGATAAACCAACGTTAGCTGAGCGCCGTGCGGCTTTATTGCATGCCGGAGCGCTGGTCAGCCGCAGCATCACATCGATCCTTGACCCGGATATGTTGTTGCAGCGGACGGTTGACATTATTTGCATCGCCTTTGGTTTCTACTATGCCGGGGTTTTCCTGCTGGATGAAACCGGGGAGTGGGCCGTCTTGCGCGCCGGGCGGGGTGAGGCCGGTGAGGCGATGGTGGCCGCGGGACACAAGCTGCAAGTCGGTGGCCAGTCGATGATCGGCGCGGCGACCGGGCGCAACAAGGCGATGATCGCGTTGGATGTGGGCGATGAGCCAGCGCATTTCAAGAACCAATACCTGCCGCTCACTTGCTCCGAGATGGCGCTGCCACTGTCTGTTGGTGATAAGGTGATCGGCGCATTGACCGTACAGAGCGTGGAAGAAGCCACTTTCACCGAAGATGACATCACCGTGCTGCAAGGGATGGCGGATCAGTTAGCGGTGGCGATTCAAAACGCGCGTTTGTATTCCGAGAACACGCGCTTGTTGGCACAGGCGACACGCCGGGCGCGGTTGTTGATGGCGGCTGCGGACGTGGGCAAGGGCGTCACCTCGATTTTGGATCTCGATGAGCTGCTGCGCAAGATGGTGGACATCATCTGCGAAGCTTATGGTTTCTACTATGCCGGGGTTTTCCTGCTGGATGAAACCGGGGAATGGGCGGTCTTGCGCGCCGGCCGGGGTGAAGCCGGTGCGGCGATGGTGGCCGAGGGACACAAGCTGCAAGTCGGCGGCCAGTCGATGATCGGCGCGGCGATCGCTCAGCATCAGGCGCGTATCGCGTTGGACGTGGGCGAAGAAGCTGTCTTCTTCAAGAATCCCCATCTGCCGATGACGCGCTCCGAGATGGCGCTCCCGCTCGTGGTGGGTGCAGGCGTGCAAGCGCACGTGATCGGCGCGGTGACGGTGCAGAGCGAGCAGGAAGCGGCCTTCAGCGACGAAGACATCAGCTCGCTCCAGGCGATGGCCGATCAACTGGCGGTGGCCCTGCACAACGCGCATCTGTTGCGCGCGTTGGAGGCAGCCCACGCGGAGTTGGTGCGCACCAAGACCTTCGAGGCGTTGGCCACAGCGACGACGGAAGCCATTCATTGGATTGGTAACAAGGCGCTGCCGATCTCGGTGAGCGTGCAACGCCTGCGCGAGGACATAGCGTGTTTATCGGGCGTGGATGCGGAGATTGTCGAGTCGATGCAGGAGGACCTGACGTTGATCGAAGCCAGCGCGCGGTTGATCATGCAGGTGAAGGAACACCTCATCGGCCCAGCCCGTGAGTACAGACCGGCGCCGGCGATGATCGAGGATGTGCTGAAAGATACGGCTCAGGTGATGGGTATCGCGCCGGAGGTGATTCATTTCACCGTCGCGCCCAATCTGCCACTCGCCGTCGCGGATACGACACAGTTGGGCCGGGCGTTCCGCTACGTGCTGCAAAACGCACTGGAGGCTACCGAAGATCTCGCGGCGCCGCGTATCGATGTGGAGATCGACCTGGTTGAAGAGAAGGGGATGCGTTACGTGGTGACGCGCATCGGCGACAACGGCCCCGGCGTCGATGACGCCAATTTGGACAAGATATGGATCTCTTTTTACACGACCAGAGGGGCAAAACATGCCGGATTGGGGTTACCGGCCTGCCTGCAAATCCTCAAGCAGATCGACGGCAAGGCGATGGCGCGCAGACGTCCCGAAGGTGGGATGGTTTTTGAGTTGTATGTCCCGGCGTCTATCAGCAACGCCGCAAATGGCCTGGCCGGCCTTCCGGCTGGAAAGCGGTTTTTGCTCGTCGATGATGACGATGTGTGGAGCCGTTTCGTCGAGCAGACGTGGACCGCAGCGCAGAACACCGTCACCCGCCTGGTGGATGCTGGCGATGTCGAAGATTTCGCCGCCTTCGATGCCATCGTTGTGGATGACGTGTTGACCGCGACAGACAGCCTGGCGGTGTTACAGCGGATTGCCAGGGCCGGGGCCGCCGCGAAGACGTTGGTGGTGGCTTCGCGCGTGCGCGTCGAGCGGATGATGGATTTGTTGCGTTTTGGGGTGCGGGACGTGTTGCTCAAGCCGTACACGGTCGCGGCGTTGAGCAAACTGGATATCTAGCTGCTAGAGCCTTCTAAAGGGGATGAACAGAAACCGGGTTTTTTATGAAAACCCGGCTTCTTTATAGGGCATCGAATTCGGCGACCGCGCCAGGGTAGGGCGCTAATCCCTGTCGTATGGCGTCGAACAACCAGTGCCGCTCCTCCGGCGGGATGAAGGCAGCCTCGGCGGAATAGCGCAACATGTGGAAGATCTGCCGTTCCTCAATGCCGAGGGCAGCGACGGAGACGACATATTCGTCGGTGAGGGTGGTATCGCTGATGCTGGGATCGTCGGTGTTGAGGGTGACGTGCAGCCGCAAGTTGTAGAGATCGAGCAAGGGATGTTGCCCCATACCGTGCACAGCGCCGGTTTGCAGGTTGCTCGTGGGGCAGACTTCTAACGCCACTTTTCTGTCGTACAACAGTTGGATCACGCTGGAATCCTCAATAGAGCGGATGCCATGGCCGATGCGTTGCGCGCCGAGGTGTTGGATTGCAGTATACACGCTCTGCGCGCCGGCCCATTCGCCGGCATGGATGGTGATGTTAACGCCGGCCTGGCGGGCGTGCCGGAAAGGCTCCAGAAATCGCTCGGCAGGAAAGTTGACCCGTCCCCCACCAAATCGATTCCCCGCACCAGGTCGCCAAAATGCGCGATGCTGAGTTCGACGATTTCGTAGGCCGTATTGAGGGATTCCCGACGGGGGATGGTTAGAATCAAGCATGTGCGCGTGCCGGTCTCAGCTTGTGTTTCGTAGGTCGTTTCCTTGACCCATTCGACCACGTCGTTCAGCGAGAAGTTCTGGGTGTTCGCCAGGGCTTCGGGATTGAAACGCAGCTCCAGATAACGGATATTGTCGTGAGCGGCATCGATGATGGCCTCGCGCACCACACGCTGCACCGCCTCTTTCGAGGTGTAAAAATGCCGCAGCAGTTCGAACTTGCCCAGGAAGCGTTGATAGTCTGGCGGGTCGTCGGTGATTTGCACGTAGGGGCGGAGTTGCTCAATATCATAACTCGGCAAGTCGATGCCATGTTCCAGCGCAATCTCGGCCAGCGTATTGAGCCGTAGTGAACCTTCGAGATGGCGGTGTAGGTCGATTTTGGGGAGGCTATGCGCCCATCCCCATAACGTGCCTACAGTTTGAGGCGGTGCTGTGTGTGGCATTTTGAATAAGTCTTGCACCATAAATGAACGCTCCAACTCGGTTGCTATGCAGGTCTATCTCGAGCGTTGATAACGCATTCTGCCTCTATTATAAGTGAAGTCCCAAAGACTACAAAAGCCTCAGCCCATATCATCCGGTAGCGGATGCGGTTTTTGTGGCTTGCAGCTCTATGATTGTCGAAATAGCCAACCCCAATAGACGATGGCGCTCACGAGATTGATACTGACCCCCAAGACCAGGGGGAGGTAAAACGCCAACAACGCGAATTCGACATTGAGCACCCCGACCGGTTTTTGCGCCAGGGCTGCGTTACATTGAAAGATGTAACTCAACGTCGCGATGATCAGCAAGGCGCTGCCGATATCGAAACCCCGGTAGTAGGCCCGCATTTTGGTGACTTCGCTCATCCTACGGCTTAACACTCGCAGCAGCCAACTGATGTAGAGGATGCCGATCAAAATCCCTGTACCGAGATGCGAAGTGAGCACTTCAGTAGCGGTCATGGCGGCGTTCTCCCATCATTTTCTCGTAGAGCAAGTTGCCCAATCCGATCAACAACAAACCGGCGAACAAAAGCAGCACATCTGCTACCGGGTCTCCGGCGAAGTCCGGCTGGGCGTTGTGGGTGAAGATGCGGCTGACGTAGCGGACTGCGGCGACAGCGGTGAACAGGATCGGAATCATGTAAAGCTGGTACCACGTTTGTTGCTGTGACGTGCGCTCAAAGAAGCGGGCAATCGTCAGCAAGATGATCTGGAGGGCGACAATTCCTATCCAGATTAGACTACCCAGGATGATACGCAGAGGGATGGTGGACACAGTGCTTTATCTTCTCACAAAGGCTTTCATGAAGGATTCAGTCATGCGCTTGGGTGATCCGCTCAGCACCCCCTCCTGCCCCTCGAAGGCTTGCAACACTTTAAGTCCCTGCGCATTGATCTCGAACTGGCGGATGGTACTGTCGTGGGCACTCCCGCGCATTTTCAGGACGACAATGGCCCGTTGCACCGCGCTTTCGATTTCGACGTAGCGCAGCATGATGTAGGTGTCGGCCAAAAATTGGATGCTGGCGTCAAGCTGGCCTTCGAGGCCTTCGCCGAAGAGGTGCGTGCTCTCGCGCGTCAAGATCAGCGTTAAATCCTGGCGTTTCAGCGCGTTGAGGTAGCCATACATCAGCTTACGCAGCTCTACGGGATCCTGGCGCAATCCCTCGAAGTGCGTGATGCTGTCGATGAGCATACGTTGCGCGCCCATCTCGGCGATCAGGTTTTGGATGGTGCCTTCCACGTTTTCCAAATCCGCTTTCGTCACTTCCGGACTGCTCATGATGATCTTGAGCTTGTTCTGGCGCTCCAATTCGCGGAAATCCCACCCGAACGCTGCCGCATCGCGGTAGTATTGCTCGGGGAATTCCTCGAAGGTGAGGATGATGCCCGGTTCGTCACGGCGCGCGCCTTCGTAGATGTATTGCATCCCCAGCGTGCTCTTGCCGGTGCCGGGCGCGCCTTCGACCAGGTTGGCCGTGCGGGGCAGGAATCCCCCGTTCAACATCGCATCCAGTCCGGGGATGCCTGTGGCGACTCTCTTTACCGTTTGCATGGCCATCCTCCTCAGTGCCGAACCATATGATAGATGACTTTGCGCCGGAACTCTCGATCCTGTGTGGCTTCCGCGAACTGCTGCAAGCGTGTTCTGATTTCTGGATCGGTTTTCAGCATGTAAACCCGCATGTTCTCCACCGGCATTTCGACAAGCAGGCCACGGCGTGTGAGGTCCTGTAACTCGGTCTGCACATCTTCGGCGGTGCGCCCGGCATACCGCGCGATGTTTTCACCGGTATCCATCGTATGCGGGTTCTCATGGAAGAACCGTAGCAGATCCCATTTGACGAACGAATCCACATACGTTGTCACAAAATCGAACAACTCTGGATCCATATCCTTCATCACACGTGCCGTCAGATCCTCTCTTCTCATGATGCCTCTCAACCGTTCGTCCGATAGTCTTTGGTCAAATCGTCTTTAGTTGCCCTAAAATGCTCCGAGGGGATCGCTAGATCCCCGTTTTGATCTGGAGCCGGGGCCGGTCATCGCTCGGTGACGTAACGCACAATATTGGCGCGTTGATCGGCTTTCAGATGGCAGTCTTTGTACTTCCTGCCGCTGCCGCAGAAGCACAGATCGTTGCGCCCAAGTTTCTGGCCTCCCGCGCTACCCCGCGTGGGCATAGGCTTGGATGCAGCCTGGTCGCTGCCCCCGCTGGTGCGGAGCACGGGCTGGCGTGACTGCCCCCCCCTCAATCCCCCCCATTGGGGGGAAGCGGTGGGGCGGCGCTGCTGCTGTGGCGGGAGCAAGAACAACGAACGCACGATTTGCGCCTGCACCGAGTGCAACATTTCCTGGTAGGTTTCGTAAGCCTCTTTCTGATAGGCGACAATGGGCTTTTGCTGTCCGATCGCGCGCAGCCCGATGCCCTCGCGCAGCATATCCAGGTCTGTCAGGTGCCGGATCCAGTGCCCGTCCAATTGCTGGAGCATCAGTTGCCGGTCCCGGAAAACGCGCACCACGTCAACGATGATCTGTTTGATCTGTTCCTCGATCTCCGTCGGCATGCGACGGATGGGCTGATCATACCACGCGGCGACGGTGTCCCGTCCGATGCGCGCATCGATGGTCTCGATCATCATGGCGAAATCTGGGCGCGGCGTCTCGGAGAGCGCCTGTAGTGAGACGTCCTCCTGGCGCATGGAGTGGTAGACGTCCTCGCCGATGCGTTGGTTGAGTAGCCGATAGGCGCGGTCGGCCTCCTTGACACACATGTCGATCATCTCATCCGGGGCCAGGTCGTGGAACTGCTGCGCGGTGAAGTTATACAGCGCCGGGACGGCCTGGCGCAGTTCGGCAAGCATCCCTTCGACGTCCCACTCGTCTTCGTCGCCCTGCGTTTTCGGCTCGACGATACGGCGAATTTCGGACTCGACCATTTCCAGCAGGTCGTCGTGCAGGTCTTGACGGCTGAGAATCTTGGCGCGCTCCTTGTAGACGACCTCGCGCTGTTTGTTGACCACGTCGTCGTATTCGAGCACATGCTTGCGGATGTCGAAGTTGTAGCCTTCGACGCGCTCCTGGATGGATTCGATGGCTTTGGCAATCGCGCCAAATTCTAACGGAGCCTCTTCCAGCCCGGCGCGATCCATCCAGGGTTGCAACCGCTCGCCGCCGAACCGGCTCAACAACTCATCTTCCAGCGAGATGTAAAAGCGGCTGGAACCGGGATCGCCCTGGCGGCCGGCGCGCCCGCGCAACTGGTTGTCGATGCGCCGCGCCTCGTGGCGCTCGGTGCCGATGACGTGCAACCCGCCCAGAGAATAGACACGCTCGCGGTCGGCGTTGCACTTCTGCACGCGGTCGTGAAGGATTTTGGCCCACGGTTCCGGGTAGCGGGTGGTGGGGTCTGCGCCCACGCGCGCCATTTTGAACGCCTCCTCCCAATCCTGTGAGCCGATCAAGGTGAGGTCGATCTGCTCGCGACGCAGGTCGTCGCGGGCCATGCCTTCGGGATTGCCGCCCAAGAGGATATCCACACCACGCCCGGCCATGTTGGTGGCGATGGTCACCGAACCCGGTTGTCCGGCCTGGGCGATGATCACGGCTTCTTGCTCGTGATACTTGGCGTTGAGAACGTTGTGCCGGATGCCACGCGCTTTGAGCAACTTCGACAACCGTTCGGAGGTCTCGATGGCGGTGGTGCCCACCAGCACGGGCCGCCCCGCTTCGTGAGCGGCGGCGATTTCGTCGATCACCGCCTTGAACTTCACCGCCTCGGTCTTGTAAATCTGATCGGGCATATCCAGGCGGCGGTAATAGCGCACGCCAGATGGCGCGCCATTGTGTGCGCCGTCCGGCCCGTCGAAGACGGTGACTTTGTAATTGTGACCTTCGGGCAGCACGCCGGAAAAGGCGACCCCCGACGCCTGGGGTGGTACGGCGTGCTCGGTCAAGTCGCCAAATTGCGCCTGGTATTCCACGTTGGTGGGGAGGACGGTCACTTCCAGCCCGTAGATTTTGCGCAGTTCCTCGGCTTCCGTCTCCGCCGTGCCGGTCATACCGGCGAGCTTGTCGTACATACGGAAGAAGTTCTGGAAGGTGATCGTCGCGTAGGTGAGCGACTCGCGGCGCACTTCCACGTGCTCCTTGGCCTCGATGGCCTGGTGCAGCCCCTCGGAGTAGCGCCGTCCAAACATCATGCGGCCGGTGAACTCGTCCACGATGATGATCTCGCCGTCGCGCACGACGTATTCCTTGTCGCGTTCGTAGAACTCTTTGGCGCGCAGTGCGTTATCGAGGTAGGCGAGCATGTGCGCGTGTTGCGGATCGTAAACGCTTTCCTCTGCGGGGATATTGAGCATGTGCTCGATTTTGGCCGTGCCCTCTTCGGTCAGGATGGCGGTCTGGTTGCGCTCATCGACCTCGTAATCCTCATCGCGGCGGAGGCGGGGGACCAAGCCCGCGAAGCGCTGGTACAGCTCGGAGGACTCCTCCGCCGGGCCGGAGATGATGAGCGGCGTGCGCGCCTCGTCGATAAGGATGCTGTCGACTTCATCCACGATGGCGAAATGGAGCTGGCGCTGTGTGCATTGGTTCAGGTCGATGACCATGTTGTCGCGCAGGTAATCGAAGCCGAACTCGTTGTTCGTGCCGTAAGTGATCTCGCTGCGGTAGGCCTCGCGGCGGGTGACCGGGCGCAGGTGTTGGTAGCGGTCGTCGGCAGAGGCGAAGTCGGGGTCGTAGCGGAAGGAGGCTTCGTCGGGCCGCCCAGCGCCGGACTGGATCACGCTCACCGTGACGCCGAGCGCGTGGTAGACCGGTCCCATCCATTGGACGCCGACTTTCGCCAGGTAATCGTTGGGCGTCACCAGATGCGCGCCCAGTCCCTGCAGCGCATTGAGGTACAGCGGCAGCGTGGCGACCA
>JAKJAB010000137.1 GCA_022707725.1 Chloroflexota bacterium
GCCCACGCTGGCGTCGGTCATCGCCAGCAGCGACGTGGGAACCTGCACGAAGCGCGTCCCCCGCATAAACGTCGCCGCCGCGAACCCGGCGACGTCGCCGGTCACGCCGCCGCCCAACGCGAGCACCACCCCGCTGCGGTCGAGCTGCCCCGCAAGGAACTGGTCGTACAGCGCGCGCACCGTGTCGAGCGTCTTGTGCTGCTCCCCATCGGGGGTTGTGCAGACAAAAGGCCGGTAGCCCGCCTCGCGCAACGCCGTAGCCTTGCTCAGGCCGGTCTCCGACCGCGCCCGCCGCCGCCACAACGGGATTGGTGACAATCGCTATCACCGTCCCCTCGCGCACACCCGCCGCCCGCAGCGCCCCGCCCAGGTGCGCCAGCAAACCGCGACCGATATGAATCGGATACTCCCCACCGGGGTATTTCACCGGCAGCGTGACCGTCTCCGCCAGCGCAAGCACGCGCGCGACCACGGCCTCTACCGCGCGCCCGCTCGTCTCGATGTGCCAGGGGATGGCGGCGTAGGCCTCGCGGCGGGCCGCCAACAGGCGCGTCACTTCCGCGCGCGGGTCGGCGACGTTGAGCAGGGGGCGCCCGGCGTCGCCGCCGGCGCGCCGTAGAACCGCATCCAGTTCCACGTCCAGGCAAACCACTACTCCGCTGCGCTGCATCATCCGGCGATTGCCCACGTCCACCAACGCCCCGCCGCCCGTCGCAATCACCAGCCCGTCCTGTGCGCTCAGTTCGGCGCACAGCGTCGCCTCGAGCGCGCGAAACGCCGGTTCGCCATCCTCTGCGAAGATGCGCGGAATCGGTTTGCCCGCCCGCGCCGCGATGAGGTCGTCCATATCCACAAACGGACGTCCCAACCGCCGCGCCGCCTCGCGCCCGACGGTCGTTTTCCCTGCGCCCATAAAACCGGTCAACACGAGGTTCACAACAAACGCCAGCCCCCTTTCGTTCCTGCCTTTCTATCGCGCCAGCGTAAACGACCATCCCATAAACGCCAGCGAGCACAACCACAACGCCGCGACGCCGATGCGGCGCTTCCGCCCATCGAGTTTGGCAAGGCGCGCCAGGTAAATCCCCGCATATAGCGGGACGAGCGCGCCAACTTCTATCAACAGGTTGCGGTACATGTAGAAGTTATCCACCCGGAACGCCGGCCCGCTGGGCAGAATGCCGAACGGCAGCCGGAACCGCCGCTCGGTAAACGGCCACAACAGCGACAGCGACGCCACGCCCACGAGCAGGTCCATTGCAAGGTGCGACAGTCCCGCCAACACGACCTGGACGGCGCACAACCGTCTGGTTTCTCGCGCCAGCTTCAGCCGCGAAAGGACGGGCAGCGTGAGCAAGGGGAAGGCCAGACAGCCAACGAAGGAATGGGTGACGCGCACGTACCCCATCGAATCGCTCCACACGTGAAGCGACCGGAAAATATAATCCAGGTCAGGGGCCAGGGCCACGAACACCAACCAGGCCGGCCAGAGCAGGTCGCGCAATGAGAGGTTGCGCTGCGTGGTTTTTTCCACGGGCTGGGTAGAGGTGTAGACGCCCAAACCGGTGAGGGCATGGCCAATAAAAGAGGACATGGCTTATCCTTTGAGTTTTATCCAGGCCCGGCAGAGCCGGGGCGACTGGGGCGCTTGTCGAAAAGCTGAAAGCCATCTGCCGGCGGCTGGCGGCTCTGCGCTACCAGCACCGCGTTCAGCAGTTCGATTGCCAGCCGCGATTCCAGCGTCACGCCCGCGCGCGCGCCGACGCAGGGATCATGGCGGCCCTTCTTAAGTGCGAAATCGATCTCCGTAAGGTCCTGGCGCACCGAAAGCTGCGGCGTCTGAATCGAGGCCGCCGGTTTGAAGGCGACGCGGCACACGAGCGGCATGCCGGTGGTGATGCCGCCGAGCAAGCCGCCGTGGTGGTTGCTCTGGTAGCCGGCGGCGCGGAGCGGGTCGTTGTTTTCGCTGCCGCGCCGCGTCACCACGGCGAAACCGGCGCCAATTTCGACGCCCTGCGCCGCGTGCAGTCCGCCGAGTGCGCCCATCAGCCGCAGCTTGAGGCTCTCGTAGAGCGGCGCGCCCGCCAACGCCGGGACGTTCACCGCGACGACTTCCACCGCTGCGCCGATAGAGTCGCCGGCAGCGCGCGCGGCTTCGATGAGCGCAGCCGCCTCGCGGGCAAAACCGGCGTCGAGCGTGGGCAGTTCAGCGGCGGCGAGTTGGGCTTCGAGTTGGCGCAGGGCGTCCACCGGGACGGGCTGCGTCTGCGTGTGCTGCAAGGCCAGCCGTTCGACCGTCTCCGCCAGGGTGACGGGCGCTTTGAGCGTCCCCACCTGCGCCAACGCCGAGAGGAACACCGTCCCAAACTGCCGTTCCAGGTACAGCCGCGCAATCGAACCGCCAATCACGTCGGAGACGGTAGCGCGGTAGCTGGCGCGTCCGCCGCCGCGCGGGTCGTTGAAGCCGCGCGCCTGGTGATGCTTCACCAGGTCGGCGTGGCCGGGGCGGACTTCGCCTCGCGGCCCGGCGAACTGGCCGTAGTCGCCGGAGCGTGTGGCGGCAGAGAGGACAAGCGCAGCAATCGGTTCGCCGGTGGTGTAGCCGGCTTCGTAAGCGCGGGTGACGCTCTCCACGCCGCCGGCCATCGTGCGGATTTCCGGCCCGGCGAGCAGTGCGTCGTGATCGTCCGTGTAGAGGCCGGAGAGCAGCGCCACCTTGTCCGCTTCGCTGCGCGGCGTTCCGTGGACGCTGCTGCCGGGGCGGCGGCGGTCCAAGTGGCGTTGGATGTCAGCCCGCGTCAGCCAGAGGCCCGGCGGGCAGCCGAAGACAATCGTAGTGTAGCCCGGCCCGTGAGATTCGCCCGCGCCGGCGACTGCAAAGAGAGGTCCGCCGAGGATTTCCATATCAGGCGCGCCCGTTGGGGTTGTCCCCCGTTTTATAGACCGCGCCAGCATCGCGCAGCGCGGTCATCTCAGTTTTCACAGCTTCAATACCCACGTTCTTTTTTCGCGCCGTCCATCGTCGGGAAAATCGTATCTCACACAGGTATATCACAGAGGTTCGGTTATGTCAATTGGGGGATTTTTGTGGCGGAAGGCCATATTCAGTGAGGGGCTGAGCCGTCGCCTTTGCAGGACGCCCCGGAAACGAAATTCCCGGGGCGTCGCGTATGGTTGACGGCAATTTCGCGCGCTTACGGCAGGGGTTCGAAGCGCGCTTGGAAGAAGCGCAGGCTAGAGGGTTCGTAGACCATCTTGAGACCCTTGATCCTGTCGCGCTCCTCGTAAAGCGCCTGGCAGCTTTCGGCCACCACGTCCATATGCAGGTTGGTGTACACCCGCCGGGGGATGGTCAGCCGGACCAGTTCGAGTTTGGGGCGGCGGTGTTCGCCGGTGACAGGGTCGCGTCCGGCGCTGACGATGCCGCGCTCCATCGAACGCACCCCGCTATCCACGTACAGCTCGGCGGCCAGCGCCTGCGCCGGGAAGTGCTCCTGGGGCAGGTGAGGCAAGAAACGTTTGGCGTCCAGGAACACCGCGTGCCCGCCGACCGGCAAAACGATGGGCACACCGCCCTCGCGCAGTCGCTGGCCGAGGTATTCCACCTGCCGCACGCGGCTGGCGATATAGGCGTCTTCGACCATTTCGTACATGCCGCGGGCCACGGCTTCCATATCGCGTCCGGACAGCCCGCCGTAAGTATGCAATCCCTCAAAAACCACCACCATCTCTTTCGCTTTGATGAAAAACTCCTCATTGTTGGTAGCCAGGAATCCGCCGATGTTGACCAGATTGTCCTTCTTGGAAGACATCGTGCAGCCTTCGCCGTAACTCATCATTTCGCGCAGAATCTCGCGGATGGGCTTGTTGGCATATCCCTCTTCGCGCTGTTGGATGAAGTAGCAGTTTTCGACTGCGCGCGTGGCGTCGAAGATGATGGCCAGGCCATAGCGTTTTGCCCATTCGGCCACCTGACGCAGGTTCTCCATAGAGAAGGGTTGGCCGCCGGCCATGTTCACGCAGGGGGCGATGGAGAGGTAGGCGATGGATTCAGCGCCCTTTTCATCTACCAGTCGTTGCAGCTTGTTCAAGTCCACGTTGCCTTTGAAGGGATGCTCGCTCTGCGGGTCGTGCGCTTCATCAATGATGCAATCGTAAAAAATCCCGCCGGCGCGCTCCATGTGCTCGCGCGTGGTGGTGAAGTACATATTCATCGGCACGTATTGGCCCGGCTTGGTGCGCAGTTGAGAGGTGATGTGCTCGGCAGCCCGACCCTGGTGCGTCGGCACGAGGTATTTGAAGCCGTAGATTTCCTGCATCGCGCGCTCCATATTGTAGAAGTTGCGCGCGCCGGCATACGCTTCGTCGCCTAACATCATCCCAGCCCACTGCCGGTCGCTCATGGCGCTGGTGCCCGAGTCGGTCAGCAGGTCGATGTAAACGTCCTCGCTGTGGAGCAGGAACGTGTTGTATCCGGCTTCCCGGACCTTTTCGGCGCGATACTCGCGCGTGGTCATCTTGATAGGCTCGACCATCTTGATTTTGTACGGCTCTGCTATGGTGCGTTGCTTCATATCGTCTCCTTTGCATTGGGTGTTAATAAAAAGATGTGCCTCTAAGGCCTGATTTTGCCGCCGCAAGCGCAATGGCTCGGGGGTATAACGGATGAAATTATACTGCTTTATGAGATCGTGACAATCAGACGCGCCGGCGCCCCGGCGCAGCGTCGGGTTTCGTGGCGATTTCCAACGCGGTGAGATAGGCCAGCGCCTCCTCGCGGGTCTGCCCGCACATTTCCTCGTTGGGACGCAGCCAGGTACACACCAGCGGGCGTTCCGGCGAATCGTAGAGGGCGCACAGGTTGTCCTCGGTGAGCTGCACGCAGCGGACACCGGCGGGCTTGCCTTCGGGCATCCCCGGGATTGGCGAAGAAATCGAGAGGGCGATACAACACGCCCCGCAGCCAGCGCGACATTGCATAGCCCCATTATACCCGAAGCCGGCCAAACCTGCCACCAGAGACCGGCCCCAACGTGCTCTGGTCGGTCTCCGACCGCGCCAGCAACGTGCTCTGGTCGGTCTCCGACCGCGCCAGCTTTGAAGGTGTTTGCCCCCGCCCGGCAACGACGTATAATCGAATCCAAAAAGAGCAGGGAATCTATGCGAGAGAGCGAAGTCCACGCCGATTTGAACAAAGCAACCCACGCATCCGGGACGCAAGGGCGCGTCGTCGTCGGATTGAGCGGCGGCGTGGACAGCGCGGTCGCCGCCGGTTTGTTACTACGCGAAGGCTTCGACGTCTGCGGCGTCGCGCTGCGGCTGTGGCGCGACGCCGCGCTGCCGCCAGGCGACGTCGTCGAGCGCGCCGGGGAGGTTGCGGACGCGCTGCGCATCCCCCTGCGCGTCGTCGATTTGCAAGAGCGCTTCTACGAGCGCGTGGTCCTCGCTTTTGCCGACGCTTACGCGCGCGGCGAGACGCCGAACCCGTGCGTCGTCTGCAACCCCACAATCAAGTTTGCCGCGCTGCTAGAGGAGGCCAATCGTATTGGCGCGCCGTGGATTGCCAGCGGACACTACGCCATCGTTCGCCAGCCGCCCGAAGGCCTCGCGACCCTCGCGCGGGCGCGCTGCCGGGCGCGCGACCAATCTTACGCGCTGTATCGCTTGGGCCAGCCGGCGCTGACGCGGCTCAAGCTGCCGCTCGGTGAGTTTGCCGACAAAGAGGCGGTCCGTGAACTGGCGCGCGAGTGGGGTTTGCCGGTGAGGGCGCGCGCCGACAGCCAGGATTTGTGCTTTATGGGCGGCGGCGACTACCGCACCTTGCTGCAATCGCTGCGCCCGGAGACGTTGCGCCCCGGCCCCATCTACGATGAAGCCGGAACGCTGTTGGGGCAACATCGCGGCCTGCCCTTCTACACCGTCGGGCAGCGTGAGGGATTGCGGATTGCGGCCAAACAACCGCTGTACGTCTTGCGGCTGGCGCCGGAACGCAACGCCCTCGTCGTCGGGCCGGCGGAGCGCCTGTTGCGCGAGGAGTGCGTCCTGCGCGACGTCACCTTCACCGCTGGGGAACCGCCGTCCGCCGCCTTCAGCGCCGCCGCGCAAATTCGCTATCACGCCCCGCCGCTCCCGGTCGAGGTTGCGCTGTTGGACGACGGGCGGGCGCGGGTCGCCTTTGCCGCGCCGCAGCGCGCCGTCACGCCCGGCCAGTCTTTGGTGCTCTACCGGGGCGACGTCGTCCTGGGCGGCGGGTTCATCGAGGCGTAACCGGACTACCCTACAACCTGCAACAAGTGATAGCTCTTCTTCCCCTTGCGCAGGACGACGAACTGCCCTTCGATTGCGTCCGTCAGCGCGACCGTCTGTTCCGCGCTGGCGGCCGGCGCGTTGTTGACGTAGACCCCGCCGCTGTCGATTAGCCGGCGCGCCTCGCCTTTGGACTTCGTCAGCCCCGCATCCACGAGCACGTCCAGCAACGACCTGCCCGCGCCTTCCAACGCCGCCTTAGCAACCTGGCTAGAGGGCACGTCGCTGAAGATGTCGCCGATTTCCTCGGCGCTCAGCCCGGCGATGTCGCCGCCGAAGAGCGCCTGCGACGCCTGCATCGCCTTCGCCAGCGCCGTCTCACCGTGGACCAGCGCCGTCATCGTCTGCGCCAGCGCGCGCTGCGCCTCGCGCTGCTCCGGCTGCGTCGCCACTTTGTGCGCCAGCGGGGCGATTTCGTCCTGCGTCATCCAGGTGAAGTGCTTGAGGTCCTCGATCACGTCGGCGTCGTCGCGGTTGAGCCAGTACTGGTAGAAGCGGTACGGCGACGTGCGTTTCGCGTCCAGGAAGATCGTCCCATGGACCGACTTGCCGAGTTTCGAGCCGTCGGCGTTCGTCAACAACGGGAAAACCAGGCCGTAAGCGCGCACGTTGCGCACGCGGCGCAGCAGTTCCACGCCCGAGACGATGTTGCCCCACTGGTCGCTGCCGCCGGACTGCATCGTGCAGCCGAAACGGTCGTAAAGTTGCACAAAGTCGTAGGCTTGCAGCAGCATGTAGCTGAACTCGGCGTAGGAGATGCCGTCCTCGCGCTCCAGCCGCGACTTGACCGAGTCCTTCGCCATCATATAGTTGACGGTGAAGTGTTTGCCCACGTCGCGCAAGAAATCCATCATCGGGACCGTACACAGCCAGTCGGCGTTGTTAGCAATCCGGGCCGGGTTGCTTTTGACCTCGAAGTCGAGAAAGCGCGCCAACTGCGGTTTGATGGCCTCGAGGTTGGCCTCCACCTGCTCGCGGTCCAACAAAGGCCGTTCGCCGGTCTTGCCGCTTGGGTCGCCAATCAGCCCGGTGCCGCCGCCGGCCAGCGCAATCGGCGAATGGCCGTATCTCTGCATCCGCGCCAGCCCCATCAGCGTCAACAGGTTGCCGATTTGCAGGCTGTCCGCCGAGGGATCGAAACCGATGTAGACCGTCACCTTTTCGGTCGCCAACATCTCCAGCGTCCCCTCCGTAAAGCTGTGGACCAACCCACGCCATTGAAATTCATCGAATACGTTTGTCATACTGTCTCCTCAAAGTGTTGATGAGAAGTATGGAGTACGGAGTATGAAGTATGGGCGCACTTGCTCCCTACTCCTTACTCCTTACTTCCTACTCCTTACTTCCTACTCCTTACTCCCTGTTAATACGTCGCGCCAATACGCGCCACATACCGCCCGCGTCAGGCAAATACCGGTAGTACAAGTACAAATCCGTCGCCACCATAACCAGATTGAGGACGTACAGTGCAATGATCCAATCCGGCGAGAACAACAGCTTGTGCAAGATGCCGCTCAGATAGCCCACACAGATGATCGCCATAAACAGGGGGCTTTTTCCTTCCACGCGCTTGATGCGTATCGCTTTGGCGATTGAGATCGGCCAACTGAGACCAAAGCAGACCAACATCAGGATTTCAAAAATGCTCATCTTTGCTCCTCAGCTTTCCGCTTTCTGGCCGATCGCGGCCCGCCGCATCAGGGCTGTCACCGCTTCCACATCCAACGCCTGTCCCATCCATAGATCCAACGCCAGTGCGCCTTGCCGGGCCAGCATCCCCAAACCGTCGATGGCGCGCGCGCCCGATTGTCGAGCCAGATGCAGTAAGTGCGTTTCCAGTGGATTATAAACCAAATCGTAGACCGTCAAAGTCGGTGGAAGCGGCGTCCCCTCCGGCCATACACACCCTTCGACTCTAGGCCACATCCCGAGCGTCGTCGTGTTCACCAGCAAGTCCGCCGTTTGCGCGGCTTCGGTCAACGTTACCTCTGTCAAGGCTGCGACCTCAACAGGGGGAGCGGGGTCAGCGGGTTTTCGCGTTAGGGTGCGTTCGATTCGTTGGGGTCCCTGCGCGGTTTTGCCGCTCTGTGTTAGATCTGCCACAAGTTGTCTGGCCCGCTCCACCGTGCGGTTCAATACGACGATGCGCGCTGCGCCCGCTCCCAACAACCCGTACACCACGCCGCGCGCCGCCCCACCCGCGCCGACTACGACGATCCGACGGCCCTCCGGTTCAAAGCCGTT
>JAKJAB010000138.1:0-3049 GCA_022707725.1 Chloroflexota bacterium
AGTCGACGCTCAGCAGGAATTCGATGAAGGCTTCGGCGAGGTCGCGGTTTTCCGTACCTTTGAGGATGCCGGCAAATTCGATTTGGCGGAAGCAGGTTCCCGGCGCGGTGACGGCCCCGGTCGGCGGCTCGGTCAATGCGCCTTCGCTGAAGTAGACTTCGGCGGCGGGGCTGGTGGCGTAGCTGACGACGAGCGGGCGGACGCCTTCGCTGTATGCGCCGCCGCTGAACTCATTGTAGTACGCGGTGTCCCAACCGTCTACGACGAGGACGTCGTTGGCGCGCAAATCGGCCCAGAAATCCAGATAGCTGTACTCAGCGTCGCCTTTTTCGCCGAACACGCCGATGGTGGCGATGAGGAAAGCCAGACCGGGCGATGAGGACGCGGGATTTTGCACGACGAGCAGGCCCTTGTATTCGGGTTTCGTCAGATCCGCCAGGCTTTGCGGGATGGGCAGCGCGTGCTCGTCGAAGTAGGCCTTGTCGTAGTTGAGGCACACGTCGCCGAAGTCGGTGGGGACGACGCGGTATTCGGCGTCCAGGTGCAGCGCCGTGGGGATGCTGGCGAGATTCTGCGCCCGGTACGGCTCGAAGATGCCGGCATTCAGCGCGCGGCTGAGGAAGGTGTTGTCGAGACCGTAGAGCACGTCGGCTTGGGGATTGTCGCGGGAGAGGATGGCCTGGTTGAGCATTTTACCGGCGTCGCCGGCTTTGAGGAACTGCACCGTGGCGTTGTTCGCTGCTTCGAAGCGCGCGATGACGTCTTCACTGATGCTGAAGCTATCGTAGACCATAACCCGCAGCACGCGGGGCGCTTCTGGACTGGCCTGCGGCGTCGGTTTGGCGCAGCCGGCCAGCAGCGCGAGCATGACGATAACAAACACAATACGTGATTTCATTTCAACCTCCTCAAGGAATCAACCACGAATCTTCACTAATTACAAATGATCAGGTGGTGTGCTTGCCGACCACGAATGTGGCAACGAATAAACGAATTCAGGTCCTGGCTAAACAAAAACTTGCGTTAGTCGGAGCGCTCATTCGTTTATTCGTTTGAAATTCGTGGTCGGCCAATGTGCCTGAATCGTTACCACCAATTTTGATGCATTCATGAAAATTCGTGGTTAAAGATCACCGGCCCTGATGCAAACACCACAACAAGCCGGTTTGCAGGGAGACGGTTGCCGTCTCGCCCGCAAATTCGTTACTGACGCCGCGCGTGAAGCCGAAGTGCAATGTCTCATCGCGCAGCGGGTAAGCCAGGCCGCCGGTTGTGACGCCGACCGCGTCGCCGCCGAGCGGGAGCAGCGAGAGCGTGTCGCCGGGTTGGCCGTGGAACGTCGCCGTCTCGCCGCCGCGCAGGCAGCGGACGGTCCACGCGCCGTCGGCGATGATGACCTCACGGCCTGCCAGCGCGGGCAACGCGAGCAGCAGCAGGTTGGCGAGCGTCTGATCCGGGCGTCCGCCAAGCGCACCCAAAACGACGATTTCCGTCACGTCCGGCTGCGCCGCCGCCCATGTCAGCGCCAGTTCCAGGTCGGTTTCGTCCTTGGCAGGTGGGTGGGCGTGCAGCGTCGTTCCGGTGGCTTCCAGGGGCGCGCGTTGCTCCAGCGAGAGCGAATCCAGATCGCCGATGACGTGCGCGGGTGTGAATCCGGCTGCCAGCGCGCGAGCCGTCCCCCCGTTCGCCGCGACGATGCAATCGCCGGGCCGCACCCACCGTTCAGCTTCGGCGGCGGGATTTTCAATAATGCCGTTGGCAAAGATGACGATACGCACACTATTCTCCCGATATTGGTCAGCAGATTTAGCAGATTAAAGAAGATGAAATCTGCTTAATCCGCTCGATCTGCTGACAAAAATCCGTTCCAATCCGTTGAATCCGTTGACAAAGAAACATCCCTGCCAGCCGGAGGCTTGTGCAGGGATGTGGTCATCGGGTGCGCCTCCCTCCGCTGGTATGATCCAGATCAGGTTCTGGGGTCGGTATCTGACGGATACCCTCTCAGCCTGCATCTCAGGCTCCCCCGGCCAATATATCGTTTCAAGGTGCTACATTTCGATTATACCAGCTTTTTCGATTTTGTTAATGCCTATCTTCCCAATCCTTATTTGGTTAGGTTTTCGTTATTGCAGATATTGTAAAAATGAGTACACTTACCTACAAATATCAAGACGTTAGACAAGACCCTCCCCCGTCTACCGTTTACTGTCTACCGTCTACCAACAAAAAACAGGAGATTGAAAAACGTTATGACGACTTACGAAGAGACACTTAATCACGTCAACACAAACTCGCGCCCGTCGGACTTGCGAATTACGGATATGCGGATCGCCACGATTGTCGGCGCACCGATGCGCTGCCCGTTGATCAAGATCGGCACGAACCAGGGCATCGAAGGCTACGGCGAGGTGCGCGACGGGGCCAGCGCGCGCTACGCGCTGCTGCTCAAGAGCCGCATCCTGGGTGAGAATCCGTGCAATATCGACAAGATTTTCCGTCGCATTAAGCAGTTTGGCGGGCACGCGCGGCAGGGCGGCGGCGTCTGCGGCGTCGAGGTGGCGCTGTGGGATCTGGCGGGCAAAGCTTATGGCGTGCCCGTCCACGCGATGCTCGGCGGCAAATTCCGCGACAAGGTGCGCGTCTACTGCGATACCGATGTCCACGGGCGCAACACCGGCGCGGCGATGGGCGAGGCGCTCAAGGAGCGCATGGCGAAAGGCTTCACCTTCCTGAAGATGGACGTGGGTATCGGGATGCTGCGCGATGTGCCGGGGGCGCTCTCCGGGATGGCGGACTTCATCCACAAGCTGATGCCGCCGCGCGAAGTGTGGGAGCAGATGCACAGCGCCGACGCCGATACGCAGTGGGAAATGCGTCGCCAATTTGCGGAGACGCAGAACGTGATGCACCCGTTCACCGGCATCCACGTCACCGAGACGGGGCTGGACTATCTGGAGCAATACGTCGCCGACGTGCGCGCCGTCATCGGCTACGAAGTGCCGCTGGCGACCGACCACTTCGGCCACATCGGGTTGCAGGACTGCAT
>JAKJAB010000138.1:3059-8234 GCA_022707725.1 Chloroflexota bacterium
TTCAATCTGGCCTGGTACGAGGATATGCTTCCCTGGCAGATGACGGACCAGTACGTGCGGCTGGCGAACTCGTGTACGACGCCGATCTGCACCGGCGAGGACATCTACCTGAAGGAAAACTTCAAGCCGTTGCTGGAATCGGGCGGCGTGTCGGTCATCCACCCCGACCTGCTGACTTCCGGCGGCATCTACGAGAACAAGAAGATCGGCGACCTGGCGCAGGAGTACGGCGTCTCGATGGCCGTTCACATGGCCGAATCGCCGATTGGGTGTATGGCCGCCGTCCACAGCGCCGCCGCCACCGAGAACTTCCTGGCGTTGGAGAACCACTCCATCGACACGCCCTGGTGGGACGACATCGCCAACGGTCTGCCCAAGCCGATCATCCAGAACGGCTTCATCGACGTGCCCGATACGCCCGGCCTGGGCATCGAATCGCTCAACGACGAAGTCATCGCGGCGCACCTCGACCCGCACGAGCCGGGGCTGTGGGAACCGACGAATGATTGGGATCAGGAGTTCACGAACGACCGGTTGTGGAGTTAACCATTTCCGGGTGGGACGCACTTGCTGCGTCCCACCCGGAAAACCAGGACGTGGATTTTCCCTTTATCTGTGAAATCCGTCTTTTCATCATCTACGTACTCACGTGATACGTCTTGTAGCGGTTCGGCACCGGGTCGCCGCCTTCCCAAACGACGCGACGGAAGTGATCGGGGTCGGTGTTGCCCTCGGTGTTGAGCAGGAGGATGTGCGAATCCGGCCCCAGTTCCAGGCGCTCGCGCAAGCCGGTGTACTCCGGCAGTTGCATAGCGAACAACAAAGCGCCGAGCGTCACCGCGCCGGATTCACCGGAGACGATGAAGGAATCGCCCGCCAGTGGCACCGCATAGACGCGCATCCCTTTGCCCGCGACGTAGTCGGGACATTGCATGAACACGTCGGCGTAATCCTTGAGGATGCTCCACGCGAGCGGACTGGGATCGCCGCAGGCCAGGCCGGCCATGATGGTGTTCAAGTCGCCGGGGAAATTGTGCGGCGCGCCGTCTCCCACCTCGATCGAATGGTACAAACACGCCGCACGATCCGGTTCGACCACCGCAGTCTTGGGTCGTTCCGCGCCGAAACGTTTCGCATAAAAGCCAATGGTCGCCGCAGCCAACGCGCCGACGCCGGCCTGTACGAAAATGTGTGTCGGTTTGACGAAGCCCTGTGCCGCCAGTTGCTCCTGCACTTCGGAGAACATCGTTGTGTAGCCCTGCATCACCCACTTGGGGATGTCCTGGTAGCCCTCCCAGGAGGTGTCGGAGATCACGTGCCAGCCGTGTTGCTCGGCGTCCAGATTGATCTGGCGCACCGCGTCATCGTAAGTCCCGTCGATCACCTCGACCCTGGCACCCAGGCTGGCGATGGCCTGGATACGCGCCTGAGATGTGAATTTGTGGACGTAGATCACACTCTTGAAGCCCAACTGCGCCGCCGCCCAGGCCACGCCGCGCCCGTGGTTGCCGTCGGTGGCCGCCGCGAAGGTCAAATCACCCAATTTCGCTCGAACTCCCGGCGAGCTGAGTTCGGCGAGGGGGACTTCAAGGTGGTCCAGCCCCAACTTGGCCTTGATAAAGCGATAAATGGCGAACGAGCCGCCCAACACTTTGAACGAGCGCAGGCTCATGCGCTGCGATTCGTCCTTGACCCATATACCGCCGACACCAAGCATCTCGGCCAGGTGCGTGAGGCTTTTGAGCGGACTCATTTTGAATCCTGGGATTTGCCGGTGAAAACTGCGCGCCAGCCGTGAAATGTCGGGCGGCAGAATGTCGGCCAACGCGGCGCTCGGCACGCCGGCGGTGGCGCTCGGATTGATGACCCATTCGATAGGTTTCAACGGTCCCATAACAGCGCACTCCTATCAGTTATAATCAGCAGAGCCAGACTACCAAAGTCTCACGAGGTGTATGATTGAACAAATGTCCACACTGCATACACGCTCTGCAAATCCTAATACGTGCTGAGATTTTTGTGGTTCCCTGTTAATCCTAACACAGTTATCTGACCTCTGCAACGGTGTTTCATCCTGTGCTTTGGAGGAAAACCTAACGCCGCGTCGTGTATCGCTTTACTTGTGCTATGCCCCGGTGTCTTTTCAGTGTGCCTCACGTCGATCACCACCGGCAAGCACAATCACTCGTATTGGGTGGCGTGTGATGTCGGCGTTTTGTGCTGCGCGTCGTGCGGTTGCGCTGGGGAGTTTTTCTGTTATTCAACGACAACGATAACGCCAATGTCGATCCAGTTATAGAGTGTCTCGGCTTCTGGAATCCCAAGAATGATGCATCCGTATGACGCTGGGCGTCCAAGTGTACCAGCCCACAAACGTTGCCCACTTGATAGAATAGGGAGTTCGTGAATACCATTGTCAACACTACCACCTGCAGGATATATCGTTATGAAATATGGCATTCGAAGGTCCCATTGTGAAGCATAAGCCGAGTCATGTTTCTGGATAGCTTGAAATACCCCTCGATTTGTTGGAGAAGTTGCTATACCTGTCGAGACAGGCCAATCGTAGATCATAATTCCATTTTCATAGACGCGCATGCGTTGCTCGTCTATGTTCACGACCACTCTCTTGCCTGGAACCGGCATATACGGCACGAGCACATCTTGCGAAGGAATGATGATCTCCTGCCCCACGCTCAAACGGTTGTAATCGATGCCGGGATTGACCTCCGCCACCAGTCCCGTCGGCATCCCGAACTTCGCCGAGAGGCTGGTGAGAGTATCCCCTGACTGCACACTGTAGGTTCGCTGCGGATGAGTGAGATAAAGCGTGACCGTTCCCCCACCGGCGTCGAATGTCTGGAAGACCTGCTGTGCCGCCTCGTCGTAGCGGAAGCCGCGCCCGTCCCCCAACGCCTCCGCGAGCGCGACCAGGCTGTCGCGGATGGCGTACAGGTTCGCGTCCACCACCGGTTTGCCGTCAGGGCCAGGCGTCAGCCGCAGCCACGTCGCCAGCATCTCCCGGGTAAGCGCCCAGGTGAGGGTCTGATCAGTAAGGACGTCGTAGGCTGTCAGTGTGATGCTGCGGGTCAGCAGCGCCTCGGCCTGCGCAGTGATGTCGGCCGTATCCGGCTCCACCGGATGGACGATCTCGAAGGTCAGCGGCACTTCGACGCGGTGCAGGCCGGCCTTGGCCGTGGTCAACGCGACCAGCGTCTGCGACACGTTCATGACACGTCCGGGTTTCCCCGGCGCGATCACGACCTGGCCGTTTTCTAGACGGATCGTGGGGTCTACCGGCGGGGTGGAGGCTTCGGTTGCCACTTTTTCCAGCACCGTCCGCCCGGCCTCGGCGTTGTAGGTGAAGCGCAACGGTGTGTCAGCATGGTGCAGCCAGACGCTCAACTGGCCCTCGATCCCGCCGTCGCGTCCAAAGCGATAGGCTTCCTCCGCCATAGCCTTTGCATCGACGCGCAGGCCGGCCTGCGACCAGGCGAAGGACCAGCGTTGGTCGCCGTCGGTGAGGATGAGTATCCCTGTATCGAGCTGCGCGGCGACACTTTCCAGCGCCCTGGTTGCCTCCGTCGTCGTCATTCCGCCGATGGGGACTCCGAGCGCGTAGACGCGCGGATAGATTTGGTGGGCGTAGAGACGTTCCATCCGCTGGAGGAAAACCCACACGCAGAAGAACGAAGCCGCGACCAGACATAGCAGCAACACCAGAATCAGCCCGCCAGCGAGGGGACTGTTCTGGCGGGCAGGGGTGGGGCGGCGAGTCGTTTGTATGTTCATTGGATCGTCTCTGCTCTACCTGATTTCACTCTGGCAAAGGTTCACTTTTCATTATAGTTGGAAAGGCGATTTGGTCACGTAGCTTGACTCTTATCTGGCCCGCTCATACTGCTTCGGCCACACCACATCGTGACCGAGCGCTCGCGCAGCGTCCAGCGGCCAGTGCGGATGCCGCAGCAGTTCCCGCCCCAGCGCAACGAGGTCAGCCTGCCTGTTGCGGATAACGGCGTCGGCTAATTCCGGTGCGGTGATGAGGCCTACGGCGGCGGTAGGGATGCCCGTTTCCCGGCGGACGCGCTCTGCGAAGGGGATCATGTAGCCTGGCCCTACGGAAGGTGGGCGCGCGCCCGACATCCCGCCACCGGAGCAGTGGACGAGGTCCACACCATGCTCGCGCAGCGCCCGCGCGATGAGGACCGTGTCATCAAGCGTGAGGCCGCCTTCCACCCAATCGTGGGCGGAGACGCGCACGAAGAGCGGTTTTTCGGCGGGCCAGACCTCGCGAACGGCATCCACGACGCGCAGCAGGAAGCGCATACGGTTGGATAGATTGCCGCCATAGGCGTCGTCGCGTTGATTGGAGAGGGGCGAGAGGAATTCGTGAATGAGGTAGCCGTGCGCCCCATGGATCTCGATCACGTCCAGCCCCGCCGCCTGTGCGCGTTGTGCCGCTGCTTGCCACTTCTCCACGAGCGCGTCGATCGCGTCGAGCGTGAGGGCGTGTGGCGTGTTCGATTCCTCGTTGTACGCAATGGCGCTCGGCGCGACGGGCGTCTCCGGGCCGAAGCCTCGTTCCGAGCTCCACGCCTTGCGCCCGGCGTGGGCCAGTTGTACGCCAAACGCGGCGCCTTCCGCGCGAACCAGCTTCGCCATGCGCGCCACCGGCGCAACCTGCGCATCGTCCCACAAGCCCAGGTCATTGATGCTGATGCGCCCGCGTGGTTCGACGGCGGTTGCCTCCATTAAAATCAGCCCCACGCCGCCTTGCGCGCGGGCGTGGTAGTGCGAAAGGTGCCAGTCCGTGGCGATCCCGTCTGTATCCGCCGAGTACATACACATCGGCGGCATCAAAATCCGGTTGCGGAGCGTCAGCCCGCGCAAGGTCAGCGATGTAAAAAGGTCGGCCATAAGTACAACTCTCCTCCCAGAGGTTCGTAATCGGTAACTGGTAACTCGTAACTCGTCTTCTCAATTGTACAGCAGATTGGTGGGGAGGCTAAAGCGGCGAAGTTGACTTGTGCATTGCCGCGTTTCGCGCTAGACTACGTCCCAGGTGTTGGATAGCAAGCGCCCTTTCTCACTCAAGCACAAAGGGCGGTGATCTCAAGCGATAGCGAGGTGAACTATGAACATCATCGTCATTGGTTCCGGCGTAGCCGGATT
>JAKJAB010000138.1:8308-8538 GCA_022707725.1 Chloroflexota bacterium
GGCACAAGGTCACCGTATTGGAACAGTTCGAGACGCCCGGCGGCGTCACGGCATCCTATGCGCAGGACGGTTATCGCTGGGATCTGGGGCAGTTGCTTATGGAGGGATTGGGGCCGGGTGAGCCGACGGGCCGCATTCTCGCCGATTTGGGCGTGGCGGATCAAATCGAGGTGATCAAGGATGACCGGGGGTACGTCTTCCCCGACTTCGAGGTGCGGCGACCGGTGACG
>JAKJAB010000139.1:0-329 GCA_022707725.1 Chloroflexota bacterium
GCACGCTGTTGATGCTGCTGGCGGGATTGTTGCACCCACAGGCTGGGGAAGTCGTCATCGATGGCAAGCGCATCGTCCGTCCACGCCCGCGCACGGGACTGATTTTGCAGGAGTACGGCTTATTGCCGTGGGCGACGGTGCAAGATAATGTGATGTTGGGGCTGCGCATCCGGCGCTTCTATGGCCCGGACGGGCGACATGTTCCTCGGGACGAGCGCCCGAACCCCACCGAGGCGCAGGCGCGCGTCGAGCATTGGCTGGCGCGATTGGGTATCGCCGACATCGCAGAGAAATATCCCGGCCAGATTTCCGGCGGGCAGCGCCAACGC